>JAICJV010000034.1 GCA_025928265.1 Thermoleophilaceae bacterium | reverse complement strand
GCAGCGCAACCTCGACGCCGAGCTCGGGACGCGCGGCTTCGACGCTGTCCGGGCGGCTGCCCACCGGCGCTGGAATCGCATCCTCGACAAGATCGACGTGCGTGGCGGGCGCGCCGACGACCGCCGCACCTTCTACACCGCGCTCTACCACGCGCTGATCCACCCGACCACGTTCAGCGACGTGGACGGCCGCTACGCGGGAATGGACGGCAAGGTCCACAGGGCACGCGGCTACACCCAGTACGCCGACTTCTCCGGCTGGGACGTCTACCGCAGCCAGATGCCGCTCCTGGCGATGATCGCGCCGAAACGAGCGTCCGACTTCGTCACCTCGCTCCTCGCCGACCAGCGCGAGAGCGGCTGGCTTCCCAAGTGGTCGGTGGCCAACAGCCAGACGGAGGTCATGACAGGCGACCCGGCTGCGCCGGCGATCGCGTCCATCTGGGCCCTCGGGGCACGCCACTTCGACAAGCGGGCGGCACTGGCGGCGGTGATCAAGGGAGCGACCCGGTCCGGCACGAGCGCGAACGCCGGCTACGTCGAGCGCCAGGCGGTGGGCGACTACCAGCGGCTCGGCTATGTGCCGCACGAGAAGAACGCGAACCTCGCGACCGTGGGGATCGACTCGTGGCGCCGCGTGCTTCCCGTGCGCGGCCCGGGCGGCAACGACCTGGCCTGGGGATCGGCCGGCACGACGCTCGAGTACGCGACCGACGACTTCGCGGTGGCTCGGCTGGCAGCCGCCGTGGGAGACAGGCGCACCTGCCGGAAGTTCGTGAAGCGCTCGGGCAACTGGCGCAACGTGTTCGACCCGTCGATCGGCTACGTGCGTCCGCGCCTCTCGAACGGCAGCTTCGTCACGCCGTACGACCCCACGTTCAACGACCCGACGAGTGGCGAGGGCTTCGCGGAGGGCAACGGCGCGCAGTACACGTGGATGGTTCCGCACGATCCCGCCGGCCTCATCCGGGCGCTCGGCGGGCGCCGGGCGGCCGCGGCGCGGCTCGACCAGTTCTTCACTGAACTGAACGCGGGCTACAGCTCTCCGCACGCGTTCCTGGGCAACGAGCCGAACTCGAACGCGCCGTGGCTCTACGACTGGGCGGGACAGCCCTTCAAGACGCAGGCGGTCATGCGTCGGGCGATCCTGTCGCTCTTCAACTCGACGCCCGGCGGCTATCCCGGCAACGACGACCTCGGGCAGATGTCGGCCTGGTACGTGTTCGGCGCGCTCGGGTTCTATCCGGCGGTTCCGGGCAGCGACGTGCTGGCGCTCGGCAGCCCGCTGTTCCCGAAGGCCACCGTGCGACTCCGCGGCGGGCGCCTGTCGATCGCCGCCCCGCGCGCCGACCGCGCCGCGCCGTTCGTGCAGCGGCTTGCCGTGGACGGCAGGCGCTGGAGCAGGCCGTGGCTGCGCCTCCGCGACGTGGCCCGCGGCGGCCGCCTCGCGTTCGGCCTCGGCAAGAGCCCGAATACGCGCTGGGGGAGTCGCCCCGCGGCTGCGCCGCCGTCGTTCGGTGCGTCGACGGGCGCCGCGTGCACGCGCCGATGAGACGTCGGCGGCTATTCGTCGTCGTCGAGCACCTCGATCCCGAGGGCGGTGGCCCAGACTCCTGCCATCTCCACGATGTCGGGCCACTCCATCGCGGCACCTCGCAGGTTCTCTACGCCCTGCACGCCGCTCAGGTCACTGCCGCGGAACTCGCACGATCTCAGCTGAGCACCGCGGAAATCGGCACGCGCGAGGTCGCACCTGGTGAAGCAGACGGACTCGAGTGGCGCGTCAAGGAAGTCTGCCTGGGCGAGCACGCAGTCCTCGAACGTGACGCGCGTGAGCCGCGAGTGAGCGAATGACGCCAGGTCGACGCGGCACCCGCTGATCGTCACGTCGCGCAGGGTTGTCTCGCGGAGGGCGATGCCCGTGAGCCGGCTGTTCGCGACGCTCACGCGCGTGGCGGCTGCGCGCTCGCCGTGCAGGTTCGCGAGATTGCAGCCGCTCAGCTCCGCGTCGGTGATGCTCAGCCTCTCCAGGCGAGATCCAGAGAGGTCGCAGTCGGTGAGCTTCACCGTCTCGAAGGTCACGCCGTTTGCATGCTGATCGGCGAGCAGGGCGCCCGCCACCGAGAGCTCGGCGTAGGTGTCGTCGTGGGCGAGCGCTGCGATGTCCGCGGTGTCGAGCTCGACCGGGACGAGCGGGGCGGACGGTGGGCGGGCAGGGCGGCGCACGTGGGGGGAACTCAAGCACGCCGGACGATCGGTGCTGAGTTGACGCCCACCGCTAGCGATATATCGTGATGTATCTACGATGTATCGAGAGGAGGTGAATCCAATGCATCAGTTCATCCATCTCCATCACCACGGCGCCGGGCCGCACTCCATGGGCCATGGCCGTGGGCGCCGCGGCCGCCACGGCGGTCCGCGAGCCTGGGGCGGACCGCCCGGGCACCGCGCCCGGCGCGGCGACGTCCGCGCGGCGCTGCTCGTCCTGCTGGCCGAGGAGCCGCGCAACGGCTACCAGCTCATGCAGGCCATCGAGGAGCGATCCGACGGCGCCTGGCGACCGAGCCCCGGCTCGGTCTACCCGACGCTCCAGCAGCTCGAGGACGAGGGGCTCGTGACGGCGGTCGAGCACGGCGGTCGGCGCGTGTTCGAGCTCACCGACGCCGGCCGCGACGATGTGGCAGAGCGACCCGAGGACGCTCCCGCGCCCTGGGACGCGTTCACGAGCGACGTCGGCCAGGGCGCGCGCGAGCTCATGAAGCTCGTACGCGACATCGCGGCCGCCGCCGCGCAGGTCGTGCGCGCAGGTGACGAGCAGCAGGTCCAGCAGGCACGCGAGGTTCTCGCCGACGCGCACCGGTCGCTGTACCGGATCCTCGCCGGCGACCAGCCGAGCGACGACGACACGCACGCGTGATCACGAGGCGCCGCGCACGACGCGCGGCGCCTCACCGGATGCTGCGCCTCGGCCGCTGAGCGCGACGCACGCGAGCAGCAGCGCGATCGGCACGGCGAGCGCCCACGCCTTCGCCACGTGCTGGCCGAAGCTGCCCGCCACTCCGCCTACCATGAAGCACACGAACACGGCCGCGAGCAGCCGCGCGCGAGCCATCTCGCGTGCCACAAGCGCCTGCGTCATGTTCGTAAGAAGCCCGGAGATGTACGTCGTCCGGACGCGCTCACCGCCAACCTGCGTCAGCGCGGCGGCCTGGAGCCCCATCGCACCGACGGCGAGGACCACCAGGAGGTAGTACGGGTCCTGGGTCGCGCCCCCGATCGTCATCAGCGCGACCAGCACGGCGGCCTCGGCCGCGAGCACCGCGGTACGGCCGGCGGTCTCACACAGCACGGTCCCGCCGGCGACCGCGAGCACGAAGGTCGCGCCCGCCACCACGTACGGCACCGCGGCGCCGAGATGGCCGTGGCCGATCGCGACGCCGAAGCGTGCCGTGTTGCCGGTCATGTGCCCGACGAACAGGTGGCGCAGCATCAGGTATCCGACGACGTCGACGAAGCCGCCGACGGACGCCAGGACGAGCGCCAGTGTCGTCGCGCGACCGTCTACCGCTTGAATTCCTTCACGGGCAGGATCGTGCGCCCGAACGTGTTGTTCGTGGTGATGGCGAACGACGTGTACCAGGCGAGGATTGCCGTCGCGATGCCGAAGGCGCCACCGATGTGGAACAGCGCGGTCGAGTCGACCGACTTGCCGATGCCCAGCAGGAGGTACGCCGGGATCAGCGTGAGCAGCACCAGGTTGATGGCGACGTTCGTACGGAACGAGGCGACCCACAGATACGTCGTGAAGATGCCCCACGCGATCAGGTACAGCGCGAGCGCGTCGGCCTGCTCGTTCGCCGGGATCTGCTTCATGAAGAACGCATTCAGAGCCCAGAACGAAAGCCAGAAGCCGCCGTACGACGACAGCGCCACCGCGGCGAACGTGTTGTTCTCCTTGAACGCCCACATCCCGGCGAGCAGCTGCACGAGCCCGCCGTAGGCGAGCGCGAGAGGCGCCACGATGGGCAGCGCCGTGTCGCTCACGGCGCCCACGTTGATCACGCTGAGCACGAACGTCGTGAGCCCGAAGGCGGCGAGGCCCACGGCCGCGGGGTCCGCGACCGGCGCGACCAGCCGGCGCACGCGGCTCTCCTCGCTCTCCTGTGTCATGTCGGGTGTAGTGGTGGTCATCTCGTCCTCCCTCTTGTGTGGGGGTCAGCTCGCGCGATCGAGCGCCATCCGCGCGAGCTGAGCCATGTGCAGCGAGCTGCGGTCGCTGCCGTGCTCTATCTGCGAGCGGCAGCTGAACCCGTCGGTCACGATCTCGGTGTCGCGCGCCGCCTCCCGCACGGCGGGAAGCAGCTTCTGCTCGCCGGCCTTGACCGACACCTCGTAGCGCTCGCCCTCCTCGTAGCCGAACGACCCGGCGAGGCCACAGCAGCCGTCGTCGAGCACCTCGTAATCGACTCCGAGCCGGTCCAGCACCTGCTTGTCGCAGTCCACGTCGCTCGTCGCGCGCTGGTGGCAGTGGAAGTGCACGAGCGCGCGCCGTGGCAGCTGCGGTGGCCGCCAGTCCTCCGCCTCGCGTGCGACGAACTCGCCGAACGTGTGGGTCTGGCGTGCCAGCCGCTTGGCGTCCTCGTCGTGCGGCAGCATGTCCACGAGCTCGTCCCGGAACACCGCGCCGCAGCTCGGCTCGAGCGCCACGAGCGGCGTCCCCGCCTCGATCTCGTCGCGCAGCACGTCGATCGTCTGCCGCAGCAGGTGCCGCGCCAGCTTGAGCATTCCGTAGTCGTAGAGCGGCCGCCCGCAGCACAGCGGCCGGTTCGGGATCACGACCTGCCGCCCGGCCGCCTCCAGCACCTCGGTGGCCGCGATCGCGACCTCGGGGTGGAAGAAGTTGTTGAACGTGTCCGGCCAGAGCAGGACCCTGGGCATGCCGGCGTTGCGTGTCCCGCGGGCGCGGAACCAGTCCACGAACGTGCGCGTGGCGAACGCCGGCGGCCTGCGCTCGGGCGCGACGCCGGCCAGCCGCTTGCCGAGCGTGGCGAACGGCTCCCGCTGCGTGAGCAGGTTCGCGATCCGCGGCATCCGCGACGCGATGCGCGCCTCCCAGTAGATGAGCCCGAGCGCGTACGCCTGCCGCGGCCGCAGCCGGCCCTTGAAGTAGTGCGAGAGGAACTCGGCCTTGTAGGTGGCCATGTCCACGCGCACCGGGCACTCGTGCTTGCAGCCCTTGCACGCGAGGCAGAGGTCGAGCGCCTCCTTGACCTCCTCGTTGCGCCAGCCTTCCCCGAGCGAGTCGGTCCGCATCATCTCGTTGAGCAGGCGCGCCCGGCCGCGCGTGGAGTGCTTCTCCTCGAGCGTGACCTGGTAGCTCGGACACATCACGCCCTCCTGGTCGCGGCAGGCGCCGACGCCGAAGCAGCGTTCGGTTGCCGCGGCGAAGCTGCCGCCGTCGCCATGGAAGGCGAAGGTCGTCTCGACGGGCCGCGTCCGGTAGGTCGGGTCCATCCGCAGGTGCGTGTCGAGCGGGTACGGGTCGACGATCTTGCCCGGGTTCATCTTCCAGTCCGGGTCCCAGATCGACTTGAACTCGCGGAACGCGTCCACGAGCTCGGGGCCGAACATCTTCGGCAGGAGCTCGGCGCGCGCGTGGCCGTCGCCGTGCTCGCCCGACAGCGATCCGCCGAAGCGGGCAACGAGGTCGCCGGCGTCCTCCATGAACGCGCGGTAGTTGCGCACTCCCTCCGGGGTGAGGAAGTCGAAGTCGATCCGCGTGTGCATGCAGCCGTGACCGACGTGGCCGAAGTAGCACGAGATGCGCCGGCCGTGCTTGTCGCAGAGCTTCTCGAGCTCGCGCAGGTAGTCGCCGGTGTCGGCGGGCGCGACGGCGGCGTCCTCCCATGACGGCCAGCCCGGATGCTCGCCCGGCACCTTGCTGTTGCCCACGCCGCCCTCGCGGATCTCCCACACCTGGGCGACGTCGTCGGCCTCCTCGTAGATGCGGGAATCCACGTGCGCGTGGTCCTTGTCCTTCTCCATCGCGGCGATGAAGCGCTCGGCCTGCTCGTTCGCCTCGTCGTCGCTGTCGGCGCCGAACTCCACGAGCAGCCACGCCTGTCCGCCCGGGAGCAGGTCGGTGCGCCGCTTGAAGCCCTTCACCACCTCGTTGTGCACGAGTCGCTGGTCGAACGTCTCGAGCGCGATCGGGTCATGCTGCATGACCTCGGGCACCTGGTCGGCGGCGAGCGGGCAGTCGTCGTATCCGAGCAGCACCAGCGAGCGGTACTGCGGGCTCGGGATGAGCTTGCAGCGCGCCTCGAGCACGAGCCCGCACGTGGCCTCGGTGCCCACGAGCGCAGCAGCGACGTTGAAATCGTTCTCGGGCAGAAGCGCGTCGAGGTTGTAGCCCGAGATGCGCCGCGGGATGTCGGGGTAGCGCTCGCGGACGAGATCGCCGTAGCGGTCGCGCAGGTCGCGCAGCTTGCCGTAGATCTCGCCCACGCGGCCGCCCTCGGCGATGGTCGCGTCGAGCTCCTCCTCGCTCACGCTGCTGGGCGCCGTGAAGCGGGTGCCGTCGTAGAGCAGCACGTCGAGCGACTCGATGTTGTCGGCGGTGACGCCGGCGAGGATCGAGTGCGTGCCGCACGAGTTGTTGCCGATCATGCCGCCGAGCGTGCAGCGGCTGTGCGTGGCGGGGTCGGGGCCGTACGTCAGGTCGTGTTCCTCGGCGGCCTCACGCAGGCGGTCGAGCACGATCCCGGGCTGCACGCGCGCGAAACGGCGCTCGGGATCGAGCTCGAGGATGCGGTTCATGTACTTCGAGAAGTCGAACAGCACCGCCGCGTTCACCGTCTGCGCCGCGAGGCCCGTGCCCGCGCCGCGCGCGAAGATCGGCGCTCCGTGCGCGCGGCAGATCCGCACGGCCGCGATCACGTCCTCGACCACGCGCGGGATCACCACGCCGATCGGGATCTGGCGGTACACCGAAGAGTCGTTGGCGTAGAGCGCGCGGCTGCCCTCGGAGAAGCGCACCTCGCCGCGCACCGCGCCCGTCAGCTCGCGGGCCAGCGCGCGCGGATCGACCTCCACCGGCCGCTCGGCCGGGCCCGCTGCCGGTTCGATGACCATGGCCATGGGATCAGGCGGAGTCGCCGTTGCCGGTGCCCGGCGTCAGCTTCTCTTTCACGCGCTCGACGAAGCCGTACGGGCTCGCCTCGAACGTGTGCTCGTCCACGAAGCTGCGGCTGATCGAGAGCGCGATCTGCTTGCGGTGCTCCTCGCCGCGCAGGAGCGCGGTGGTCAACGACTTGGCCTGCTCCGGGGTCACCTTGGGCGGCATCGGCGGCTCGTTCTCGTCGACGACCGCCTCGATCACCGCCGGCCCGTCCTGTGCGAGCACCTGCCGGATCTGATCGCCGCAGCGTGTCGGGTCCTCGATCCGCACCGACGGGATGCCGAACCCCTCGGCGATCTTCACGAAGTCGACCGGGGTGAAGTTCACGCCGTACTCGGGGTTGCCGATGAAGATCATCTGCTCCCACTTGATGAGGCCGAGCGTGTTGTTCTTCAGCACGATCAGCTTCACCGGCAGGTTCTCCTGCACGAGCGTGGCGAGGTCGCCGAGCATCATGGTCAGCGAGCCGTCGCCGGTGAACGCCACCACCTGGCGGCCCGGGTAGGCGGTCTGCGCACCGATCGCGTACGGCAATGCCGCCGCCATCGAGCAGTTCGTGCCGCTGAACGAGAACATCTGCCCGCGCCGCAGCTTCATCCGCGCGGCCCACGTGGTCACGGTCCCCGAGTCGCCGCAGAGGATCGCGTCGTCGGCCAGCGCCTCCTGGAGGTGCCAGGCCACAACCTGCGGCTTCATCGGCGTCTCGGTGCTGGTGCCGCGCTCCTCCATCAGCGCGTACCACTGGCGCACGCCCTCCTGCGCCTGTTCGAGGAAGGCGCGGTCGGAGTTGTGCTCGAGCAGCGGGATCAGCGCCCTGAGCGTGGCCCTGGCGTCACCCACGAGGCCCACGTCGGCGGGATGGCGCAGCCCGATCCGCTCGGGCTGGTCGTCGATCTGCACGCACACCGCCTGTCCCGGCTGCGGCAGGAACTCGATGTAGGGGAATGAGCTGCCCACGATCAGGAACGTGTCGCACCCCTCGACGGCGTCCTGCGACGGGCGCGTGCCCACCACGCCGATCGACCCGGTCACGTACGGGCTGTCGTCGGGCACGCAGTCCTTGCCGAGCTGCGCCTTGATGATCGGCGCGCCCAGGATCTCGGCCACCTGCTCGAGCTCGTCGCCCGCGCCACGGGCGCCCTGGCCGGCGAGGATCGCGACCTTCGAGCGACCCTTCAGCGCGGATGCGGCCGTCTCCAGCTCGGACTGCTCGGGCGTCCGCACCGGGCGCTTGAACGCGGTCGTCGTGTGGCCGGGGACGTTGCGCTTGTAGCGCATGATGTCCTCGGCGTCGGCGGTCTGGTAGTCGATCGGGAACGCGAGGTGCGCGGGGCCGCGGCGGCCGAGCGCCGTGCGGCACGCGAGGTCGACGACGTTCGCGATGTGCTCCGGCCCCATGATGCGCTGGTTGTAGAGCGCGAGGTTCGAGTAGAGGTAGTCGGTGTCGTAGTCCTGCAGGTAGTGGGTGCCGATCAGGTCGTGGTAGGTCATCCCGGTGATCGCGAGCAGCGGCACCCCGTCCATCCGCGCGTCGAGCAGGCCGTTCGCGAGATGGATCGCGCCAGGGCCCGCGGTGGAGGCGCACACGGCGAGCTTGCCGGTGAACTTCGCGTAGCCCACGGCCGCCATCGCACCGACCTCCTCGTGGCGGACGTGCACGTAGCGGACCTGGTCGTGGCGCGTGCGCAGCGCCTCCCCGAAGCCGGTGATCCCGTCGCCGGGGAGGCCGAACACTGTGTCGACCCCCCAGTCGATCAGGCGGTCGAGCAGAACGTCTGAAGCGGTGCGAGGCATTCGGTCCTCCCGAGGATTGCGGCCTTCGCAGGAAGGGCTGCCCCATGCCCGCGCTCGGACACTGACCGGTGTCAGACAGCTAACGCGGGCGCTCTGGTCGTGCTCCGTCCTCACGTGCGTCGAGCCCGTGCATGTGCGCTCCGGCGTGGAAACGCACCCTGGGGGGAGTGATCCCCAGGAACCAATCGAGCGGGCCTGGATGGAACAACCGCCTGATCTGCTGCGCAAGGTCGGCCCTGCGCTGTCCGGCTTGACGTCGCATGTGCATCACCTCCGTGACAACGGCTACCCCACCGGCGCGCGCCTGTCGTCGTGTGCGTAATGGAAGTGACAGCGCCGGCTACTGCGGGCGCTCGGCCAGCTTGACCTTCATCTGAATTCGCTTATCGCCGCGCAGGACGGTGAGCGTGGTGGAATCGCCGGGAGCGAGGTGGCGCAGGCGCGCGTACACGTCCTCGACGCTGCCCACGCCGGCACCGTCGATGCCAACGATCACGTCACCGGGGCGGACGCCCGCGCTGCCTGCCGGGCCGCCGTGCACGACGCCCACCACGATCGCGCCGCGCTGCGCTCCGATGCCGAAGCGCTGGGCGATCTGCGGTGACAGCTCCGATAGCGACAGGCCGAGGAACGCATGCTCGGCGTGGCCCGACTTCTCGAGCTCCGAGATGACCTCGCTGACGAGCGGCGCCGGGATCGCGAAGCCGATGGCCACCGCGCGCGCCGTCGGCGGGATGTAGGCCACGTTGATGCCCACGACGTTCCCGGCGCCGTCGATGAGCGCGCCGCCCGAGTTGCCGGGCGAGATCGGGGCGTCGGTCTGGATCAGGTCGACGAGCGACGGCGTCCGGCCGCCCGACGGGATCGAGCGGTGCAGGCCGGAGACGATGCCCGACGTGACGCTTCCCTTGAAGCCGAGCGGGTTGCCGATCGCGATCACCTGCTGGCCGACCTCGGGCAGCTTGTCCGCGAAGCTCAGGGTCGGGAGGTCGTGGCGCGGGATCTGGATGAGCGCGACGTCTGTGAGCGGGTCGGTGCCGCGGATCTTGGCGGGCACGCGCTCGCCGGAAGGCAGCGCGACGTGCAGCGCGGTGCTGTTCGCCACCACGTGGTTGTTGGTCACGATCAGGCCGTCCTTCGACAGGATCACGCCGCTGCCCTCGTCCGCGCCGTTCGGCGTCTTGTTGAAGACGGCGACCACCGACGGCTCCGTCTCGCGCGCGAGCGCAGGGATGTCGATCGGGTTGGCGGCGGCCCGCTGTTGCTTCGAGCTGCCGCGGTCGGTGGTGAGCGAGACGATCAGCGCAGCCGCGGCGATCGCGATCGCCACTGCGAGCAGGAGGTAGACGCCGGTACCTGCTCGTTTGGTTCCGCTCGCCACACGGCGGAACTGCCCGCTGGCCGGGATCTCACCCGGCGGCCGTCAGCCGGCTAACCCCCGAGGGGCGTCAGGGCGCCCGGTTCGGCGGCCTCCGGGCGGGTTCGCGCGCGTCCCACGAGCGCGGCTGCGGATGCTGAGCCCGGCGCTTCGCCTCGCGCAGCTCGAGCTTCATGACCTCGCGGCTGATGCAGCGCTCGCGATGATTCGCGGGTGGTCGCATGCGGACGCTCCTTTCGTGCCTGCCCTCTGCCACACGACACGAAGAAGTTGCCGAGCCTTTGTTAGGGCCATGTGATGGCCCTGTGAGAGTGGCGTTAGGCGGGGCGCCCGCGTGGCGCCCCGCCCGACACGTACGCGCTGCTAGCCGCCGATCGGCAGCTTGCCGCCGTCGAACGCCTCGGTGCCGTTCGCCAGCTGCACGCCGCTGAACGAGCTGTGGCTGTGCATGTACGACAGCTCGTTCGCCAGGTCGCCGACGCCGTTCGAGCCGGCGAGCGGCGCGATGGCGACGGTGCTGAGGATCCCGAACGCCTTGCCGTTCGCGTCGAGGAAGCCGCTGCCCGAGTCGCCCGGGATCCCCGGCGTGACCGTGTAGACGGTGTGGTTCCAGCCGCCGCTGTCGGTCCCCAGGCTCAGGCCCTCCTTCGGGCTCAGCTGGGTGATGCCACCGCGCAGCTCGGAGTTGCCGTAGCTGTAGACCTGCTCGCCCTGCGCGGTCGACCCGCCGAGGCCGGTCGGGCCGCCCCAGTAGGGCACCGACGGGTTCACCTTCGCCACGTCGGCTGCGCTGAGCTGGATCAGCGCCAGGTCGTTGTACTGGCAGGTGTTGGCGTCCTTCTCGCCATTGGCCTGCATCGTGGCCCACGAGTTGTAGACCATGGTGCCGGGGCTGCTGGCACCGGTCACGTCGACCTTCGTGCCCACGGGCAGCGTGCCCGAGTCGCAGCCGTTGGTGGCCGTGTTGCCACCGGTGCCGGAGCAGTGCGCTGCCTGGCCGATGAACACGTTGGTCCCATCGGTGTAGACGAAGTTGGCCGTGCACTGCGCGCCGTTCGTGAACGTCTGCACGCCCGGGTGGATCGGCGCCGTTGCGGCCGGCGCCCACGTCGGCGCGGCCGATGCCGTCCCCGCGACGGCAAGCATCCCTGCGACGGCGATCAGAGCGACCGCCGCGATCAAGCGGAACTTCAAGACATCCCCCTGTCCTTTGAGTCGAGCCGCGCTGCGTCGTAGGCGGCGTAAGGGCAGCTTGCAGTGCCCTTTTCGCCACTCGTTGAAACCTTGCGGTGGTTTATCGTGCGCGCGGTGTCTGGCACCCGACTGGCGATCGTCACCGGAGCCGGGTCGGGGATCGGCCGGGCGACCGCGCTCGCGCTTGCCCGCGGCGGGCTGTCGGTGGTGGCGGCGGACCTGCAGCCGGGGGCGGCGGACGACCCGGCGATAACTCCGGTCGAGGTCGACGTGACCGACGGCGACACCGTCGCGGCGCTCGCCGCAGACGTCGAGACGCCGGACGTGGTCGTGAACTGCGCGGGCTGGGACGAGACGCACGCGTTCGTGGACACCGGCCGCGCGTTCTGGGAGCGCGTCGTCGAGATCAACCTGCTCGGCGTGGTGGCGGTCACGCACGCGTTCCTGCCGGCGATGATCGAGCGCGGCGGCGGGCGCGTGGTGAACGTGGCCAGCGACGCGGGGCGCGTCGGCTCGAGCGGCGAGGCGGTGTACGCGGGTGCGAAGGGCGGGGTGATCGCCTTCACGAAGTCGGTCGCGCGCGAGGTCGCGCGGCACGGCATCACGGCGAACGCGATCTGCCCGGGGCCGACCGACACGCCGCTGTTCCGCGCCCAGGAGGAGCGGCTCCAGGAGGCGCTCGTGCGCGCGATCCCTATGCGGCGGCCGGCGGCGCCCGAGGAGGTGGCCAGCGCGATCGCGTTCTTCGCCTCGGACGCCGCGGGCTACATCACGGGGCAGGTCCTGAGCGTGAGCGGCGGCCTGACGATGGCGGGATGAACCAGGCCGACTACGAGCATCTGGCCTTCGACCGCCGCGAGCACGGCGTCGTGCTGATCACGATCGACCGCCCCGACCGGATGAACGCCACGAACGAGCGGCTCCACACCGAGCTGACGACCGTCTGGCGCGACTTCGAGGCCGACGACGAGGCGCGGGTCGCCGTCGTGACCGGCGCGGGTCGCGCGTTCTCGGCGGGCGGCGACCTCGAGATGATCGAGCGCATGGCCGGCGACTATCCGCGGGTTGCGCGGATGGCCGGCGAGGCGGCGTCGCTCGTCACGAACATGCTCGACTGCGACAAGCCGATCGTCTCCGCCATCAACGGGACGGCGGTGGGGGCGGGGCTGGCCGTCGCGCTCATGGCGGACATCAGCGTGATCGCCGAGGACGCGCGCCTGACCGACGGGCACCTGCGCCTGGGCGTGGTGGCGGGCGACCACGCCGCGATCCTCTGGCCGCTGCTGTGCGGGATGGCCAAGGCGAAGTACTACCTGCTCACGGCCGACTTCATCGACGGCCGCGAGGCCGAGCGGATCGGGCTCGTGAGCCGCTGCACGCCGCGCGGCGAGGTGCTCGACACGGCGCTCGAGATCGCCCACCGGATCGCCACCGGGCCGCAGCAGGCGGCGCGCTGGACCAAGCGCACGCTCAACCACTGGCTCCGCGCCGCCGTTCCCGCGTTCGACGCGAGCGTGGCCTACGAGATGCTCACCTTCCTCGGCGGCGACGTGAACGAGGGCGCCGCTGCCATCCGCGAGAAGCGTCCGCCGCGCTTTGCGGACGGCTCCTGACGTGCTCCCCGCTAACAGCGCAAAACGGACCTGACGCCGTCCTGCGCGCGTGGTTGACTGGGAGGCGATGGACCATCCCGAGCTCATGCTCGCTCCCGACCCTGCCGAGGACGCCGCTCCCGGCGAGCAGGTGCGCGACCTCAACCCTCACCTGCGCCCGCGCTCGCGGACCGACTACGCGTGCCCGCACGGGCTCTGCGGCGGCGAGGGCTTCGTCCTCGACGAGGAGACCAACGTCGCCAAGCCGTGCCCGTGCCGCGCCCAGCGGATCGCCCACGCGCGCTCGAGGCGGCTGCGCAGCGAGATCCCGGAGCGCTACCGCGACGTCGCGTTCGACCGCAACCCCGTGCCGGCGCTGCTCGACTCGCTGGGGCACGACACGGCGTCGATGCTGCGGCGCTTCTGCCAGCGGATCGAGCGCAAGCTCGACGCGGGGGAGGGGCTCTGGTTCATGGGGCCGCCCGGCACCGGCAAGACCACGCTGGCCATGCTCATCTCGATCGCGGCCATCCGCGCGCGGCGGGCGGTGGCGGTCTACACGGCGCCGCAGCTGCTCGCGCACATCTACGCGGCGGCCAAGAGCGGCGAGCCGGGCGACTACAACGACCTCCTGCGCCGGATGGAGGGCGTCGACCTGCTCCACCTCGAGGACCTGGCCGCGCCGTCGCCGAACGAGTGGGCGCTCGAGATCTTCTACACCGTGGTCAACGACCGCTACCAGCAGAACAGGTCGATCATCTTCACCGCCGACGTCGAGCAGCCGCCGCAGCTCGCGCACTACGTGGGCAAGCGCACCTACTCACGGCTGATGGAGATGTGCGGCGACCCGATCCCGATGTTCGGGGTCGACCACCGCATCAACCGCTTCTAGCCGGCTTCTTCGCGAAGTCCACGAACCAGTCGAGTGCCGCCGGGTTCGCCAAAGAGTCGCGGCTGGCCGCCTTCGCCGGGTCCTGGCCCATCAGGATCCGCTTGACCGGCACCTCGAGGATCTTGCCCGACAGCGTGCGCGGGATCTCCTTCACCTGGTGCACCTCGTTCGGCACATGACGCGGGGAGCAGTCCTCGCGCAGCCGCTTGCGGATCCGGCCGACGAGATCGTCGTCGAGTTCGACGCCGTCGCGCAGCACCACGAACAGCGGCATGTAGTCGCTACCCGTGCGCGGCACGTCCACCACGAGGGCGTCGGTGATCTCGTCGATCGACAGCACCGCGCGGTAGATCTCGCTGGTCCCCATCCGCACGCCGCCGCGGTTGATCGTCGAGTCCGAGCGGCCGTAGATGATCGCCGTGCCGCGCTCGGTGATCTCGATCCAGTCGCCGTGGCGCCACACGCCGGGGTACATGTCGAAGTAGCTCTCGCGCAGGCGCGAGCCGTCCTCGTCGCCCCAGAAATAGATCGGCATCGACGGCATCGGCTGCGCGATCACGAGCTCGCCCACCTCGCCGATCAGCGGCCTGCCGTCCGGGTCCCATGACTGCACGTCCGCGCCCAGCGAGCGCGCCTGGAGCTCGCCGCGGTAGACCGGCAGCGTGGGCACGCCGCCCACGAACGCGGTGCAGAGGTCCGTGCCGCCGCTCGTGGAGAAGAGCCACGTGTCCCGGCCGACGTGCTCGTACACCCACTCGAACCCCTCCGGCGACAGCGGCGAGCCGGTCGAGCCCACCGCGGTGAGCTTCGACAGGTCCCGCCCGGCGGCCGGCTCCACGCCCGCCTTCATGCAGCTGGCGATGAACGCGGCGCTCGTGCCGAACGTGGTCATCTGCGTGTCGGCGGCCAGCTGCCACAGCACGTCCGGGCCCGGGTGCGCGGGGTTGCCGTCGTAGAGCACGATCGACGCGTCGGTGAGCAGCACCCCGACGATGAAGTTCCACATCATCCAGCCGGTCGTGGTGAACCAGAAGACGCGGTCGCCCGCCTGCGCGTCCACGTGCAGGAACATCTTCTTGAGGTGCTCGAGCAGGATGCCCCCCTGGCCGTGCACGATCGGCTTCGGCAGGCCGGTGGTGCCCGAGCTGTAGAGCACCCAGAGCGGATGGTCGAACGGGAGATCGGCGAACTCGAGCTCGGCGGGCTCGCCCACGAGCTCCTCCCAGGGCAGCGATCCCTCCACGCTGCCGCAGCCGAGATAGGGGAGGACCACCGTGTGCTCGAGCGACGGCATCTCCGCGCGCAGCCCGTCGACCACGGGGCAGCGGTCGAAGTCCCTGCCGCCGTAGCGATAGCCGTCCACGGCGAGCAGCACCTTCGGCTCGATCTGCGCGAAGCGGTCGATCACCGAGCGCGCGCCGAAGTCGGGCGAGCACGACGACCACGTCGCGCCGATCGAGGCGCACGCGAGGAATGCCGCGATGGCCTCCGGGATGTTCGGCATGTACGCCACCACGCGATCGCCCTCGCTCACGCCGAGCCGCCGCAGCCCCGCCGCGATCCGCGCCGTCTGGTCGCGCAGCTCGCCCCACGTCCATTCGCCGAGCGCGCGCAGCTCGGAGGCGTGGCGGATGGCCACCTCGGAGTCGTCCTTGCCGCGGAAGATGTGGCGCGCGTACGACACGCGCGCGCCCGGGAACCACTCGGCGCCGGGCATCTCACGGAGTCCCAGCACGCGCTCGTAGCTGCCCTCGACGCCGAAGTGCTCCCAGATCGCGGCCCAGAACTCGTCGATGTTCTCGACCGACCAGCGCCACAGCTCGCCGTATTCCTCGGGCAGGCCGCGCTCGCGCGCGAACCGGGTGATGGTCGCGCGCTCGATCCGCTCGGGCGACGGCGTCCAGAGAAGTTCAGCGCTCATCGGCGCGCACGATAACCGGATCTGGTTGCATGGCGCACGGGATGGCAGGGAGACTGATCCTCGGGTTGGTCGCGCTCGCGCTGCTGCCGGCGAGCGCGATGGCCTCGTCGTTGCCGAGCGTGCGCTCGGGCGCGCGCCCCGGCCCGGGCATCCTCTACGCGCCCGCGGCGAACGCGCCGCAGCTCCAGAACACCGGCGTCTGGAAGGCCCCGCCGATCCTCGTCTCCGGCGCCACGGCGTACCGCAGCGGCGAGTTCCTCTACCAGGACTTCCTCTTCGACGACGGCGGCGCGAAGGAGCAGTACGACCCGACCGATCCGCGCATCTCCGGCAACACGTTCTCGAAGACGAACGGCACCTACACCTACCCGACGGCCCCGGCCTACGCGAACAACGCGGCCGACTTCGTCGAGGTGCGCGTAAAGCCGCTCGCGGACGCCACGGCGTTCCGCGTCACGCTGAACACGCTGAAGGATCCGTCGCTCGTCGCGTTCTCCGTCGCGATCGGCGGCACGCCGGGTGTTTCGCTGCCGTTCCCCGACGGCGCCAACGTGCGCGCCCCGGCCGACATGTTCCTCACGGTCCACCCGGCGGGCTCGGGCATGGTGGCCGACCTCGTCCACGCCGGCTCGGACGCGCCGGTCGCCGGCGGGTCGCCGAGCGTGTCGGTCGACACCACGCGGCGCCAGATCGAGGTGCGGGTGCCGCACTCGGAGTGGGATCCCGGCAGCGGCGTGGTTCGGCTTGCCGCCGGCGTGGGTCTGTGGGACAAGGCGGCCGGCAGGTACCTGATCCCGCAGGCGGCGGCCGACGCCACGCACCCGGGCGGCGCCGGCACCGCCACCTCGCCGCCGGCGTTCTTCAACGTCGCGTTCCGCACCACCGAGCCCTACCCGCACGTGTCCGACGCGGCCGGCACCGCCACCGGCCCCGCCTGGTGGCGCGACCACGACCAGGCGAACGCGCTGGCGACGGGCGACATCAGCCAGTTCCACGCCGACGTGGACTTCGGCAAGCTGAAGAGCCGGGTGAGCGACGAAAGCGGCGTGCCGCGCGACGGCCCGATCGACCGCATCCTCGCGAGCCACTTCGAGACCGCGCAGGGCGCCGACTTCTCGCACGCATGCCTCACGGCGCAGGCGGGCTGCAAGGGCGCGTACCAGAGCCGCCTCCAGCCCTACGCGATCTACGTCCCGCGCAAGACGCGCCCCGCGCGTGGCTATGGCATGACGCTGCTCCTGCACTCGCTCGGCGCGAACTACAACCAGTTCTCGGCCAGCAACAACCAGTCACAGTTCGGGGAGCGCGGGCCCGGATCGATCGTCATCACGCCGGAGGGGCGCGGGCCGGACGGCTTCTACACGGCCTGGGCCGGCGCCGACACGTTCGAGGTATGGGCGGACGTCGCGCGCCACTACAAGCTCGATCCCAACTGGAGCGTGATCGCGGGCTACTCGATGGGCGGCTTCGGCACGTTCAAGCTGGGTGCCGAGTTCCCCGACCTGTTCTCGCGCGCACAGCCGACGGTGGGCACCAGCACGGACCAGAACGTGCTCGCGTCGTTCCGCAACCTGCCCGTGCTGATGTGGAACGAGACCGCCGACGAGCTCGTGCCGGTCCCCGAGTACGAGCAGACCGCGATGACGCTCGACAGCCTGGGCTACCGCTACGAGCTCGACGTGTTCACCGGCGAGCACCTCACGCTGGCGATCAACGACCAGTACCAGCCGGCGGCGGACTTCCTCGGCACGACCACCGTCAATCGCAACCCGGCGCACGTCACCTTCGTGGCCGATCCCGCGAACGACTACCCGGCGCTCGGCTTCGTGGCCGACCACGCGTACTGGCTGTCGGGCGTCAAGCCGCGCTCCGCGCCGAATTCGGAGGGTACGGTCGACGTGTTCTCACACGGCTTCGGCGTGGGCGACCCGCCGCCGTCGGCCACGGGCCACGGCACCGGCACGCTCACCGGCGGCACCATCCCGGCACTCGGCTTCGTGCGGACGTTCAAGACCTGGGGCGCGACCCCGGCCGCACCGCGCTCGAACACGCTCGACGTGAAGGCGACCAACGTGCGCACGGTGACGATCGATGCGCGCCGCGCGCGCGTCGGCTGTGCCCCGAGGCTGAACGTGAAGAGCGACGGCCCGATCGACGTCGTGCTCGGCGGCTGCGGCAAGGGCCTCCTGCCCGCGCGCAGGTGCGTCGACCGGCGCAAGTTCAGCTTCAGGCTGCACCACGCGCGGCGGGCGCGCGTCGTGCGTGTGGCGGTCTACGTGAACGGCAAGCGCAAGCTCGCGCGCCGCGGCCACAACATCCGGCGCATCACGCTGAAGCGGCTGCCGCGCAAGCGCTTCAAGGTGCGGATCGTGGCGACCCAGTCGAGTGGCGCGAAGCTCATCAGCACGCGCACCTACCGCGGCTGCAAGAAGAGCAGGCCGAAGACGCACCGCGGCGGACGCCTCCCGGGGCGCCGCCGCTGATAGCGGTCTTAGGAGCGGAGCTCGTTCGGTCCGTGGGCGGCCTGCCGCGTGGGCGCAGCCGCAGCGGTCGGACCTCCGACTCCTTACGCGGTGGTGCGCTTGCGCGTGCGCGAGCGCGAGCCTGAGCCGGCGCGCTTGTGGCGGCCGGTTCCATCGGCGGCGGCGACGGCCTGCTGAACAGAGGCGGGGGCTGCCTTGAACAGCATGAGCGCGAGGCCCACGTCGATCTCGTCGTGGTGGTCGGAGTCCGTGCGGCGCTTCTCCGACTGCCGCTGGAGCTCACCCGCGTACTTGTAGAGCTCCTGGACCTTGGCCGACAGCTCGCCCCACGCCTCTGCGTCGAGCTTGAGCGTGGAGTTCGCCAGCACGGAGCTGTTGTCGTCGAAGCCGCCGCTGGCAGCCGCCGCGTCGACCAGCTCGCCGGTGCGGCGCAGCTGGGCGGCGACCATGGCCTCCTTCACGAGCGTCGGGACCTCGCCCCACGCCTTGTCGGAGACCGCCACCGGGCCCTTGGCCTGGTAGTAGTGCTCGATCGCGCCGCGGCGCGGCCGAGTCTTCACCAGCTTGAGCAGGTCGAGCTGGACGAGCATGCGGATGTGGTAGCTCAGGTTGGGGAGCGGAACGTCGAGCTCCTCCGCAAGCTGACTCGGGCTCGCCGTGCGATTCGCGAGCGCCGAAAGGATGCTCACCCGCAATGGGTGGGCGAGCGCCTTCACGAGGCGCGGATCGTGGATGTCGTTGATTGCTCTCACGGTTCTTCGGTGATCACCCTCCGTAGCCGTTGCCGAAGCCTATGTAGCCGGACCTTAACCGTTCCCTCGGGCACTCCGAGGACTTTCGCTATGGCCGGTTGCGCCAAATCGTCCTTGTAGCGGAGGTCGATCAGTCGACGCTCCTCGAGTGTAAGGCCCCTCAGCATTTGCTGCACGCTCACCTTGCTGATCAATTCATCTTCTGCGAAAGACGTGTTCATCGGCATCTCGCCGGCCGCGCGCGTGGCCATGTCGCATTGCTTCTTTTCGCCTGCACGCAGGCGTAGAGCCTCGTTCCGCGCGATCTGAGCGACCCACGGCCCCGGGGTGCCCGGCGTTCTGCAGCTGTGCCGCTGGCGCCACGCGCGCATCGTCGCCTCCTGTGCTGCCTCGTCGGCGGTGAAGGGGTCGCCGAGGACGCGCATCGCCTCCGCACGCGACCGCCGGCGCAACTCTGTCCAGTCCCAATTTTGGCGCGAAACCACGCTAAGGGATGTCATCGCGAAAAAACCTCCGTTTTTGGCGAAACGATTGCCTAGCGAAACAGGGTCTACCGATCTGATGGCAGCGGTACTAGTCCCGGACCGGATCGTCGACCCATACGACGACCTCGCGCGCCACTACGACGCGTTCACCGCGGGGCACGACCACAAGCGGTGGCTCGGATTGCTGGAGGAGCTCGCACTGGCTCACGGCCTGCACGGGAAGCGGCTCCTGGACGTCGGGTGCGGCACCGGCAAGAGCTTCCTGACGATGCTCGAACGCGGCTACGAAGTGGTCGCCTGCGACCTCTCACCCGAAATGGTGGCGCGCGCGCGACAGAAGGTCCAGCGCGCGCGGGCCGAGGTCCTTGTCGCGGACATGCGCGCTCTGCCTGAGCTCGGGACCTTCGACCTCATCACATGTATGGACGACGCGATGAACTACCTGCTCTCGCGCGACCAGCTGCGAGCCGCCCTCGAGGGGTTCGCGCGGAACCTGCGCCCGGGCGGGATCGCGATCTTCGACTCGAACAACCTGCGCGCCTACCGCCTCTTCTACGCGGGCACGCACGCGCACGACAGCGAGGGCGCCTTCTTCTGCATGCGGGGCGAGGGGTCGCCGGACATCGAGCCGGGCGACACGACCAGCCTCTGCATCGAGATCTTCAGCCCGTCCGTGGGCGGTCTCTACGAGCGCACGCGGAGCCGCCACCTGCAGCGCCACCACCCGCGCGCGGAGGTGGAGCAGGCGGTGGCGGAGGCGGGTCTGGAGCTGGTGGCGGTTCGCGGCCTCGCGCCCGGGCCCCGGCTGACGCCGGACGCGGACGAGGAAACCGACACGAAGACCGTCTACCTGGCCCGCAAGCCCACCACTACCGGAAGGCCACGAGGGGGTGACCTGCATGTTCATCGGCATCGGTAAGTGATGTGAATGCGGCGGCGCCGCCGGTGAGCGGCGCCGCGCCGCATTCAAGACGCCTCCGTGACAGCCGATCATCAGGCTGTACCACGGAAGGCACGGTTTGTTCGACTGGACGTCCGAACGGGAGCGCCTCGCACATGCGCTGAGCGACCCGATCGAGCAAAGGGAGATAGGTGGGCGAGACGGGCGCGAGGGCGCTCTGGCTGTCGACGCCCGCTACCGCGCGCTCGTGCGCACCCTGCCCGACACCGTCGTGGCCGTCCACGATCGCGAGCTTCGCGGCGTGAGCATCGACGGCGGAGCCGTCTCGTGGACCGACGAGATGGCCACCGGCTTCGACGGGAGGACGCTCGAAAACATCCTGCCACCCGAGGAGTACGTACGGCTCGAGCCTCACTATCGCGCCGCTCTCGACGGACACTCGACCTCCACCGAGTACCGGCACGCGAAGAGCGGCAACGTCTACAGCCTCGAGATCCTCCCGCTGCGCGAGCATGAGGACGGGCCGGTCGAGGGTGTGTTCACGGTCGGGCGCAACATCAGCGACCAGCGCCAGCGCACGGCCGAGCAGTCGGCGGTGGCCGAGCTCGGCGTGAAGGCGCTCGAGGGCGTCCCGACCCAGGAGCTGGTCGACGAGGCCGTCGCGACGGTGGCCGAGACGCTCGGGCTCGATCTGTGCGAGCTGCTCGAGATGACCGACGACCGCGAGTCGCTCGTGCCGCGCGGACGGTTCGGATGGAACGACGAGCCGGCGCACGTCCGGGTCGGATCGAGCTGCTACGCGGGCTTCGCGCTGGGAGCCGCCAAGCCCGTGGCCAACGGCGACTACGCGTCCGACGCGCGCTTCGCGCCGACGCCCGCCCTCGCGCGCGCGGGCGTTGCGGCCACTGCGGCCGTGACGGTCGGATCGGCCGCGCGGCGTCTCGGCGTCCTCGCGGCCCACTCACGCTCGCCGCGCGAGTTCCAGCCGCACGAGCTCGACTTCCTCCAGGGCATTGCCAACGTGCTCGCCGAGGCGATCGCACGCGAGTCGGCTGAGGCGGAGATGCGCCACCAGGCGCTGCACGACCCGCTCACGGGGCTCCCGAATCGCACCTTCTTCGTCGAGCGGCTGACGCAGTGGCTCGCGCGCGCCGAGCGCGGCGACCGTATGGCGGCCGTCATGTTCGTCGACGTCGACCACTTCAAGATCGTGAACGACGCGCTCGGCCACGTTCGCGGCGACCAGCTTCTTCAGGCGGTGTCGCGCCGGCTGCGGGCCGCGCTGCGCCCGTCGGACACGGTCGCCCGCGTGGGCGGCGACGAGTTCGTCGTGCTCTGCGAGGACCTCGACTCGCAGGACGAGGCACTCACCGTGGCCAAGCGGCTCTCGGGCGCGCTCGACGATCCATTCAAGGTGGCCGACCACGTCCACCGCGTGACGGCCAGCGTGGGCGTCGCCGTCTGGACGCCCGGCGCGACCGCCGACGATCTGATGCGCGACGCGGACGCCGCCATGTATCGCGCGAAGGAGGGCGGCCGCGCCCGCTGCCAGCTCTTCCACGCGGGCATGCGCGCGTGGGCGGAGAACTGGTTCACGATCGAGGACGAGCTGCGCACCGCGCTCGAGCGCGGGGAGCTGTCGAACGTCTACCAGCCGATCGTCGACCCGGCGAACGGCCGCATCGCCGGCTTCGAGGCGCTCGTGCGCTGGTACCACCCCGACCGCGGAACGATCTCGCCGGCCGACTTCATCCCGATCGCCGAGCAGAACGGCATGATCGTGGAGATCGGCCATCGCGTCCTGCTCGAGGCATGCGAGGAGGCCATGCGCTGGTCGCCGCTGGCGGACGGCACCGAGCTGCGGATCAGCGTGAACCTCTCGCCGCGCCAGCTCGGCGACCCCGGCCTGGTCGACTCCGTGACCGCCGTGCTGAAGGCCACCTGCCTTCCGCCCGAGCGGCTCAGCCTCGAGATCACCGAGTCCGCCTTCGCCGACGACCCGGCGCGCGCGCTCCACACGCTGCGCAATCTGAAGGAGCTCGGCGTGGACCTCGAGCTCGACGACTTCGGCACCGGCTACTCGTCGCTGACCTACGTGCGGATGTTCCCGATCGACGCGCTCAAGATCGACCGCTCGTTCGTGCAGGGCGTGTCCGACTCGCCCGAGGACGCGGCGATCGTGGAGGCCGTGATCTCCATGGGCCGCGCGCTGGGCGTGAACGTGGTCGCCGAGGGAGTGGAGTCCGAGGAGCAGTCGGAAGTCCTCCAGGGACTCGGCTGCAAGCTCGCGCAGGGCTTCCTGTTCTCGCGGCCGGTACCGGCCGCGGCGCTGCCCGAACTGGTCGCGCGCGGCTAGTTGCTGCTGCCGTTCGCCGGCCCGTGGCCGTTGCGGCCGGTCACCTGGCCGATCGCGGCGAGGATCTCGTCGGCCAGCTTCGCGCCCTCGCGATCGAGCTCCGGAGTGGCCGCCACGCGCATGACCACCTCGTCGTCGTCGACCTCCTCCACCGAGATGTGCGGGTGCGAGCGCGTCGGCACCGTGACGTTCTCCTCGAGGAACCTCTGGAGCTCGCTCGGCTTCACGTCGGGCTTCACCCGCGCGCGTAGGTCGACGGACGCCGGCTCGCGCAGCGGCACCACGGCCGCGGCCATCGCGACGTTGTTCGGGACCAGGATCGTGTCCTCGCCCCGCGCCAGCGTCACGTAGAGCAGGCCCAGCGACATCACCACGCCCTCGATCTGGCCGGTCACGGCGCCCGCCTGGAAGCGGACCCGGTCACCGACCTTGAACGGTCGTGCGCTGATCAGCAGCAGCCCGGCCATCACGTTGCCGAGCGTGTTCTGCGCCGCGAGACCGACGACGACCGCGGTGAACGCGCCGCCGACCGCGAGCGTACGCGGGTCGAGGCCCGCGGTGCGCGCCGCGATGATCAGCGCAGCGGCGACCAGGATCAGCCGCAGCAGGAAGCTGACGGTGCCGGCCGTAGCCGGCTCGAGCCGGTTGAAGATGGCGGGGCTGACGGCGCGCGCGGCGTCGCGGGCGACCCACCAGCCGAGCGCGACGAGCGCCAGCGACGAGGCCACGCGCACGGGCGTGTCCCACTCCGAGCCGAAGAAGCTGTCGCGGTAGTGGTTGACGACGATGATCCCGACGACCAGCGGGATCATCACCAGCACCTGCCGGCGGGCCTTCTTCCCTCGGTCCTTCAGCTTCTGAGCGGCGGCGACGCTCAGGTTCGTGACGGCCTGCATGCCGGCAGGCTTCGCTTGCCTCAAGCGGGGCATCCTTCTTGCCGTTCCCGTTGGGTTGGAATGAGAAACAGGCGCGTGCGGCCGGCTCCGGCGGCGAGTAGGATGGACCGCACGGGGCGTGGCGCAGTCTGGTAGCGCACTCGGCTGGGGGCCGAGCGGTCGCTGGTTCGAATCCAGTCGCCCCGACTGGGCGAGGCACGCCGGTCAGCGGTTAGAAAGCGCCTAACGGCGTACGTCCGCTTACCGGCCGGCGCCCATCGCGGCCCCGAAACCTGACATCCTCCGGACAATGGCGATTTTCATCGCGCTACTCGTGGGGATGGTCATCTGGATCGTCGGGTTCGCTCTCGTGCCTTCGCCGCACGCGAACTTCGACTGGTTCCTGCCGCTGCCCGTGCTCGTGCTGCTCGCGTACATCTACGAGCGCGCGCAGAACTACTTCCGCGATCCGCCGCCTTAGCGCGGACCGCCCGGCTACGTCGCCGAGTGTGCAGCGCGCGCGGCGTCACCCCGCCGTGCCGCAGCGGGGCGGGCGCGGTCCGGACGCGGTCGCCTCGTCCATCTCAGCGCGGGACGCTCGATGAAGACCCAGCTCGCGGTGGCGACGACCAGGGCTATCGGCACGACCACGGCGAACACGGCCAGGGTGTTGCGCGGCATCACGCCGGCGCCGCGCAGGACGAGCAGCAGCGGCACGTGCCAGAGGTAGAGGCCGTAGGAGACGACACCGACAGCGGCGAGCGGGCGAAGCGCGACCGAAACGCGCCCGCGACCGGCGTCTGAACTCGCAGCGATCACGATCAGCCCGAACCCGACCGCCGCGGGCAGGTCGGTCAGAGTGCCGAGCCACGAAACGGAGGCTGCGCCGCCCGTTGCGTGCCAGACGCCGTTCGCAGCAACCACGCCGGCGCCCAGGGCGACGAGCCCGAGCCGGCCGGCGGCACCGGGCCCACCGCTCCGGACCGCGACTGCGCACATCATCCCGACGGCGAAGTAGGGCAGGAACGCCGGCAGCGCCTTGATGACGGGCAGCGACGCGTTGCCGCCGGAGGCAAGATGCGCCCACCCGATGCCCAGCGCGACAAGCGCGGCGATGGCGAGCGGCTCGATCCAGCGGTGCGAACGGGCCAGGCGGTACACGACCAGGCCGAAGACCGGGAGCATCACGTAGAACGCTGCCTCGATGCACAGCGTCCAGGTGACTGGGTTGAGCCGCATGATCGTCGTGCCCGAGTAGTTCTGCCCGAAGAAGAGAAAGAGGGGCAGATCGCGCGCGCCCACGGGACGGGCGCCCGGCGTCGCCGAGGCCGCGGCCACCAGCAGGACGGCGCCCGCGAGCGCGGCGTAGTAGGCCGGAAGGATTCGGGCGACGCGTCGCAACGCATAGCGGCGGACGCTCGGAGGCGCTCCGTCGCTCGCGACCGCGCGCGCGAACGGCCCGTAGAGCAGGAACCCCGAGACCACGAAGAACAGGATCAGGCCGATGCGCGTCTCGAACAGCGCGAAGTCCGCGGTCGTGTGCCGGACCGGCCGATTCGGGTTGACCGACGCGTACAGCCAGCAGTGGAACACGACCACCGATAGAGCGGCGACTCCGCGCAGCGCGTCGATCGCGTCCGAGCGCTTCGGAGCCGCACCGGCGTCCGCTGCGACGTATCCGTCGTGCACGCCCTCTATTTCAGCAATCGCGGACTTATCAGACGCTCGGTGGGCATCTAGAATCGCCGGACCACGCGGGCGTGGTGTAACGGTCGCACAAGAGCCTTCCAAGCTCTCGGTGCCGGTTCGAGTCCGGTCGCCCGCTCTCTTTCGGATCATCCGCGCGGATGCCCGCAGATCGTCCATGCGGGCGATGACGACTCCCCCGAATGGTGGGAGTCTGGGCTCATGGCGGCCCCCCATGAAACGACCGTCGACGTAACGGCACTGGACCCGCTGGCCGCGCTCCGATCGGCTGCGCCGTCGCGCCTGCGCCGGGTCGCTCCGGTGGCCGCCGTCGCCGTGGCCGCCGGCGTTGTGGCGATCGCCGCGCCGAGCGCGTTCGACGTCTTCTCCAAGGCGTTCGTCCGTGCCGTCCACGCGGATCCCCGCTGGGTCGTGGCCGGCGTGGCCTTCGAGCTCTTGTCGTTCGCGGGTTACATCGCGCTGTTCTGGCATGTCGCCGGACGCGCGAACCCTCGCATCGGCCTCCGTGCGAGCGCCGAGGTGTCGCTGGCCGGCGCGGCGGTCACGCGCCTGCTGCCGACTGCGGGCTTCGGCGGCGCGGCCTTGACGTGGTGGAGCCTCCGGCGCGCGGGGCAGGCTTCGCGCGAGGCAACGCGGACGCTCCTCACGTTCCTCGTGCTCCTCTACTCCGTCTTCCTGACCGCGCTGTTCGTGGCCGCGATCGTGCTGACCGTGAGCGGAGAGGTGCCCCTCGCGCTCAGTGTGCCGGCGGCCGCCGGCAGCGCCACGGCGCTCGCGCTCGCGCTGATGTTCGGCGCCCACCACCGGCGCGGCGGCTCGCACTCCTTTGGCGCGGCGGTGATCGCGGCCATCGCCGTCGCCGGCCGCCCGAACGCGCGGCTCCTGGGAGCGTTCGCCTGGTGGGCGTGCGACATGCTCGTGCTCTGGGCCGTCTTCAACGCGTTCGGCTCCCCGCCGGCCGCAGGAGTGCTGGTGCTCGGCTACTTCCTGGGCCAGGTCGCCAACACGATCCCCCTGCCCGGCGCCGCAAGCGGCGGCATGGTGGCGATCTTCCTGGCGCTCGGCATGCCGGCCGCCGTCGTGCTGCCGTCGATCCTCGCCTACCGCGCCATCGCGATCTGGACTCCGGTGCCGTTCGGCGTCACGGCTCTGGCCGGCCTGCGGCGCACCGTCGCGCGCTGGGCGCGGGATGAGGGGGGCGAGACGGCGGACGCCGGTCGCCGAGCCCATCCGCGCCGCCTCCGCTCGACTCCCGGCGCGCGCCCTCGTGGAGCGTCCTGCGCCGCGCCTCGCCAGCTCGCGCTCTAGACGAGTGGCGCTCGCCGCATAGAGTCCGCCGCCGATGATCGAGCTGACCGGCACCGGGCTCGCGCCCGCCGACATCGCGGCCGTGGCCCGCGACGGCGCCGAGGTCAGGCTCGCCCCCGAGGCCCGCAGCGCGATGGAGGCGAGCGCCGCGGTCGTGGCGCGCCTCGACGAGGGCGGCGAGCCCGTCTACGGGGTGTCGACCGGCTTTGGGTCGCTCGCCAACGTCACGATCCCGGCGGAGCGGCGCGAGGAGCTCCAGCGCGCGCTCGTCCGCTCGCACGCCGCCGGCATGGGGCCGCCTGTGGAGGCCGAGGTGGTGCGCGCGATGATGCTGCTGCGCGCGCGCACACTCGCCATGGGCTGCTCCGGCACCCGTCCGGTCGTGGCCGAGCGGATCCTCGACGTGCTCAACGCCGGCATCACTCCGGTGGTGCCCGAGCACGGCTCGCTCGGCGCGAGTGGCGACCTGGCGCCGCTGGCGCACTGCGCGCTCGTGCTGATCGGCGAGGGCGAGGCGATCGCGCGCGACGGCACGCGCGTGGCGGGCGGCGACGCTCTGCGCGACGCGAGCATCGAGCCGCTCACGCTGGGGGCGAAGGAGGGCCTCGCGCTCATCAACGGCACCGACGGCATGCTCGGGATGCTCGTGCTCGCGATCGAGGACCTGCGCCGGCTCTTGCGCATGGCCGACATCACCGCCGCAATGTCGGTGGAGGCGCTGCTCGGTACCGACCGCGCGTTTGCCGAGGACCTGGTGGCGCTGCGGCCGATGAAGGGGCAGGCGCAGAGCGCCGCCAACATGCGCAGGGTGCTGGCCGGGTCGCCGATCGTGGCGAGCCACCGCTGGAACGACGACCGCGTGCAGGACGCGTACTCGCTGCGCTGCGCGCCGCAGGTGAACGGCGCGGCGCGCGACGCGCTCGCCCACGCGGAGAGCGTCGCGGCCGCGGAGCTGCACTCGGCCATCGACAACCCGATGGTGCTGCCCGACGGCCGCGTGGAGTCGTGCGGCAATTTTCACGGCGCCCCGCTCGGCTTCGCCTGCGACTTCCTCGCGATCGCCGTGGCCGAGGTGGGCGGGATCGCGGAGCGCCGCACCGACCGCCTGCTCGACGCCACGCGTTCCTACGGCCTGCCGCCGTTCCTCACGGCCGACGCCGGCGTGAACTCGGGGCTGATGATCGGCCAGTACACGCAGGCGGCGCTGGTGGCCGAGAACCGGCGGCTGGCGGCGCCCGCGAGCGTCGGCACGCTGCCCACGAGCGCGATGCAGGAGGATCACGTGTCGATGGGCTGGTCCGCCGCCCGCAAGCTGCGCATCGCGAGTCGCAACCTCGGGCGGATCCTCGCCGTGGAGCTCGCGTGTGCGGCCCGCGGGATCGACCTGCGCGAGCCGTTGCGGCCCGCGGCCGGCAGCGCCGCAGCCCGCGGTGTGATTCGTGATCGGGTCGAGGGACCGGGGCCCGACCGCTGGCTCGCGCCGGAACTCGCCGCCGTGGACGAGCTGGTGGCGAGCGGGCAGGTGCTCGACGCCGTCGAGTCCGCTGTGGGGGCGCTCGCATGAGCCGCGTGGTGCGGGCGCCGCGCGGGACGAAGATCTCATGCAAGGGCTGGCCGCAGGAGGCCGCGCTGCGGATGCTCATGAACAACCTCGACCCCGACGTGGCCGAGCGTCCCGAGGACCTGGTCGTGTACGGCGGAACCGGACGCGCGGCGCGGTCGTGGGAGGCGTTCGACGCGATCGTCCGCACGCTGCGCGACCTCGAGGGCGACGAGACGCTGCTCGTGCAGTCGGGCAAGCCCGTGGGTGTGATGCGCACGCACGAATGGGCACCGCGCGTGCTGCTCGCCAACTCCAACCTGGTACCGGAGTGGGCCACGTGGGACGAGTTCCGCCGGCTCGAGGACCTCGGCCTGACGATGTACGGCCAGATGACCGCGGGGTCGTGGATCTACATCGGCAGTCAGGGCATCGTGCAGGGCACCTACGAGTGCTTCGCGGAGATCGCGCGGCGGCGCTACGACGGGTCGCTCGCGGGGACGATCACGCTCACCGCGGGGCTCGGGGGGATGGGCGGTGCGCAGCCGCTGGCGGTGACGATGAACGACGGCGTGGTGCTGTGCATCGAGGTGGATCGCGAGCGGATCGAGCGACGGCTCGAAACGCGCTACCTCGACGAGGTGGCGGACGATCTGGACGACGCGGTCGCCCGCTGCCGCGCGGCCAGGGCTGAGCGGCGGGCGTTGAGCGTCGGCCTCGAGGGCAACGCTGCCGAGCTGGTGCCGGCGCTGCTGCGCGCGGGCTTCGAGGCCGACATCGTCACCGACCAGACGAGCGCCCACGACCCGCTGAACGGCTACATCCCCGACCGCATGTCGATGGCGGAGGCGGACGCGCTGCGCGCCGACGACCCGGACGGCTACATCGAGCGCTCGCGCCGCGCGATCGCCGCCCACTGCGCCGCGATGGTCGGGTTCATGGACCGCGGCGCCGAGGTGTTCGACTACGGCAACAGCCTGCGCGCGGAGGCGCGACTCGGCGGCTTCGAGCGCGCTTTCGCCTACCCCGGCTTCGTGCCCGCGTACGTGCGCCCGCAGTTCTGCGAGGGCCGCGGTCCGTTCCGCTGGGTTGCGCTGTCGGGCGACCCGGCCGACATCGCCGCCACCGACCGCGCCGTGCTCGACGAGTTCCCGGACGACGAGCGGCTGCACCGCTGGATCCGGCAGG
>JAICJV010000091.1 GCA_025928265.1 Thermoleophilaceae bacterium | reverse complement strand
CGACGCCCAGAAGAAGCGGATTCTGGGCGACGGCGCTTAGCTGATCTCGCCGAGCGAGGTCATGCGGCGCAGCTCCGAGTAGCGCTCGTCGATCTCGCGGCGTGTGAGCCGCGCGACACGCTCGGTGCCGAACTCCTCGACGTTGAACGACGCGATCACCGAGCCGTAGGTCATCGCGCGGCGCAGCTCGGTGTTGTCGGCGAGCGCATCGGGTCCGCGCGAGGCGAGGTAGCCCATGAAGCCGCCCGCGAACGAGTCGCCCGCGCCGGTCGGGTCCATCACCGTCTCGAGCGGGAATGCGGGCAGCGAGAAGAAGCGGTCGCCCACGAACAGCGCGGCGCCGTACTCGCCCTGCTTCGCCACCACCACGCCGGGGCCGGTCGCCATCACGGAGCGTGCCGCGCGCACCAGGTTGGGCTCCTTGGCGAACATGCGGACCTCGGCGTCGTTGAGGAAGAGGATGTCGACCTTGCCGATCGCCTCCGCCAGCGCGTCGTGCTCGTTCTCGATCCACAGGTTCATCGAGTCGAGGCCCACGAGTCGCGCCCCGTTGGCCTCCTCGCGCACCTGGCTCTGCAGCTGGGGGACGATGTTGGCGAGGAAGAGATAGTCGGCCTGCTTCGCCTCGTCGGAGAGCTTGGGCTGGAACTCGCCGAACACGCCCAGCTGGGTGTCACGCGTGTGGGCGGTGTTGAGGTCGTACTCGTAGTCGCCACGCCAGAAGAAGGTCTTGCCGCCTTCGACGCGCTCGATGTCGTCGGTGTTCACGCCGCGCTTCTGCAGGACGGCGTATTCGTCGTCGCCGAAGTCGTCGCCCACCGGGCCAACCACGCGCACGTCGGTGAAGAAGCTGGCCGCGAGCGAGAAGTGGACGGCGGATCCGCCGAGCATGCGCTCGCGCTCCCCGAACGGGGTCTTGACGGCGTCGAAGGCGATTGATCCGACTACTACGAGGCTCACGCGGCGCGGAAGGGTATCCGGTCGCTTGACAGCGGGCGAGCGTTGCCGCAGGCTCGGCTCGATGCGCTGGTTACTGCTGACGACCGCGATCTTCCTGGCCGCCGCCGCGCCCGCGGGCGCCAAGACCTTCAGCGCAGAGCAGGACGGCGTGCAGGCCACGATCACCTACAACAAGACCACCGCAACGAACCTGACCATCACGCGCAACGGCGCCACCGCGTTCGACGCCAAGCCGACGATCAGGCAATGCGGCGACCCGGGCTGCGTCCCCAGCGGCTTCGAGGGCGACCCGCCGCTGCGGGTGCTGGACCTCGACGGCGACGGGCAGCCCGAGGTGGTCTACAGCGCGTACTCGGGCGGCGCGCACTGCTGCTCGATCGCCCAGGTGTACCGCTTCGACGGCACCACCTACACCGCCAGCGAGCAGAACTTCTGGGATCCGGGCTTCCGGCTGAAGGACCTGAACCACGACGGCCGGCCGGAGTGGCTCACGGCAGACGACGCGTTCGCGTACCGCTTCACGGCGTACGCGTTCTCGGGGCTGCCGGTGCAGGTGTTCAGCTACAGGGCCGGCAGGTTCACGGACGTGACCAGGCGCTTCCGGTCGCTCATCAGGTCGGACGCCAGGCGCTGGCTGCGCGTCTACAAGCGCGCCAGGCACCTCAAGGACGGCACCGAGTTCGGCGCGGCCGCAGCGTGGGCGGCCGACCAGTACCAGCTCGGCAAGCGCGCCGCCGCGCTGCGCTATCTCCGCCGCGAGGCACGCGCGGGACGGCTCAAGGGGCCCGGCGCGCATGGCACGAAGTTCGTGAAGGTGCTCGACCACTTCCTCCGCAAGCGCGGCTACTGACGTAGTGTGCCGCGCCGATGCGCGCGATCCAGATCGAGGAGTTCGGGGGGCCCGAGGTCATGCAGCTCGCCGACATCCCGGTCCCCGAGCCAGCCGACGGCGAGGTGCTGATCCGGGTCGAGACCGCCGGGATCAACTGGGCCGACACGCACGCGCGCGAGAACGAGTACGTCGCGCGCTACGAGCTGCCGCTGGTGCCCGGCGGCGAGGTGGTGGGCGTGGTGGAGCGCGGCGCGGGCGAGATCCGCGCGGGCCGGCGCGTGGTGGCCATGACCGGCACGGGTGGATACGCCGAATACGCGACCGCCCGCGCCGAGACCACCTTCCCGCTGCCTGACGGAGTCGACGACGGGCAGGCGATCGCGCTGCTGATCCAGGGGCTGACCGCGTGGCATCTCCACAAGACGTGCGGGCGCGTGCAGCGCGGCGAGTCGGTCGTGGTCATCTCGGGCGCGGGCGGGGTCGGCAACCTGGCCGTGCAGCTCGGCAAGCCGCTCGTGAACGCCGGGCGGGTCATCGCCACAGCCAGCTCGGAGGAGAAGCGCGCGCTCACCATGCGACTCGGGGCCGATGCCGCGACCGACACCGATGCCGACGGCCTCACCGAGCGGCTGATCGAGGCCAACGGCGGCGAGAAGGTCGACGTGGTGTTCGAGATGTCCGGCGGCGATGTGTTCGAGGCGTGCCGGAAGGCGCTCGCGAACCTCGGCCGGCTCGTGGTCTACGGGATCGCGAGCCGCGACCAGAACACGGTCCGCACCGGCGGGCTCATGCGCCGCAGCCAGTCGATCGTCGGGTTCTGGCTGTTCGAGTTCCTGCAGCGGCCGGAGCTCCTGCGCGAGCCGCTCGCCGACCTCTACGAGCGCGCGGCACGGGGCGAGGTGGAGGCCGTGGTGGGCGGCACGTACCCGCTCGCCGAGGTCAGACGCGCGCACGAGGACATCCAGTCGCGCACGACGAGCGGGAAGCTCCTGCTTGATGTCGCCGCGGCGTAGATAGCCTTCCCGCCGGAAATGGCGACCTTCAAGGAACTGGGCCTCGCGGACGAGCTGGTCGAGGCGCTCGAGCAGCTCGGCTACGAGTCGCCTACCCCGATCCAGGAGCAGGCGATCCCGGAGCTGCTCCAGGGCAAGGACGTGATCGGCCAGGCGCAGACCGGCACCGGCAAGACGGCCGCGTTCGGGCTGCCGCTGCTCCAGTACGTGGACCCGTCGATGGAAGAGGTCCAGGCGCTCGTCCTCACGCCCACGCGCGAGCTCTGCATCCAGGTGACGCAGGCGCTGCGCGCCTACGGTGAGCGCAAGGGCGTGGACGTGGTGGCGGTCTTCGGAGGCGCGCCCATCCGCGACCAGCAGACCCGGCTTCGCTCCGGCGGCCAGGTGGTCGTCGGGACGGTTGGGCGCGTGATGGACCTGATGAGCCGCCACTCGCTGATGCTCGACGACGCCCGCTTCGTGGTGCTCGACGAGGCGGACGAGATGCTCGACCTCGGCTTCTTCGAGGACGTCGAGAAGATCCTCGCGCGCTGCCCCGGCGGACGCCAGACCGCGCTCTTCTCGGCCACCATGCCGCCGCCGATCAAGAAGCTCGCCGAGAGCGGCATGTACGACCCGGTCACCATCAAGGTGAAGGCGGCCACGCTGACGATCGACACCGTCGAGCAGTTCTTCGTCGAGGCGTCCGATCGCGACAAGCCGGACGCGCTGGCCGAGGTGCTGAAGGCCGAGCGCCCCGAGCAGGCGATCATCTTCGTGCGCACGAAGATCGGCGCCGACCGCCTCTCGCGGCGGCTGAACGACAAGGGCGTGCGCGTGAAGGCGCTGCACGGCGACATGTCGCAGGGCTCGCGCGACGGCGTGATGATCGCGTTCAAGGGCGGGCGCGACCGCCTGCTCGTGGCCACCGACATCGCCGCACGCGGGCTCGACATCTCCGGCGTCAGCCACGTCATCAACTACGACCTGCCGAACTCGCCCGAGGTCTACGTCCACCGCATCGGGCGCACCGGCCGCGTCGGGCGCTCCGGGCGCGCGATCACGCTCATCACCCCCAAGCAGCAACGTGACCTCGAGGCGATCCGCAAGCACGCCAACACCGACATCGAGCCCTGGTCGGCAACCACCAACGGCGACCGCCCGCAGGTGAAGGTGCCGCCCGTCGAGTCCGAGCCGCCGCGCGACGAGGAGCTGCAGCCGCGGCGCCCGCGCCACACCAAGCCGCGCCGCGCGCCGGATCAGGGCGCGCGCGCGAAGCTGATCGTCGGCGCCGGGCTGGGCGCCGGGCTCGAGCCGAAGGACGTGATCGAGGCGATCGTGGCCAACACGGAGCTCGACGGCGAGGACGTGCAGAACGTGCGCATGCTCGAGCGCTTCAGCTTCGTGGAGGTGCCGCGCGACCGGGCCGACGACGTGGTCGCGAAGGTGAACGGAAAGCGGGTGCGTGACGTGCCCATCACGCTGGAGGTGGCAGGCAGATGAGCACCGCCGTACTCAGGACGAACCACGGCGCGATCGAAGTCGAGCTGTTCGACGACGACGCGCCCAAGACCGTCGAGAACTTCCGCAAGCTCGCCGGCGACGGGTTCTACGACGGCGTGATCTTCCACCGCGTCATCAAGGACTTCATGATCCAGGGCGGCGACCCCACCGGCACGGGCACGGGCGGCCCCGGCTACACGTTCGAGGACGAGATCAACGACCACAAGATCGTCCGCGGCGCGCTGGCCATGGCGAACGCCGGGCCGAACACGAACGGCTCGCAGTTCTTCATCGTCACCGTGGGCGAGGCGCCGTGGCTCGACGGCAAGCACACCGTCTTCGGCAACGTGACCGGCGGGATGGACGCCGTCGACTCGATCGAGGCGTCGGAGACCGACGCGCGCGACAAGCCCGCACCGGACGCGGTCATCGAGAGCGTCGAGCTGTCGGAGTAGCGCTCGTGGAGCGGCCCGGCTGGGTCGACTCGGAGCTGTACCCGTTCGAGGACCGCTGGCTCGACGGGCTCCACTACGTGGACGAGGGCGACGGGCCGCCGCTCTTGCTGGTGCACGGCAACCCGACGTGGTCGTTCACCTGGCGCGAGGTGATCAAGGGACTGCGCGACCGCTATCGCTGCATCGCCCCGGACCTCCCGGGATTCGGCCTCTCGAGCGCGCCCGCGGGCTACGGCTTCACGGCCGCCGAGCACGCCGTCGCGATCGAGCGGCTCGTCACGTTGCTCGACCTGCGCGACGCCACGCTGATGGTGCAGGACTGGGGCGGCCCGATCGGGTTCGCGGTGGCCGGCCGCCAGCCCGATCGCTTCCGCTTCTACGTCATCGGCAACACGTGGGCGTGGTCGATGAGGGACAACCGCGCGGCACGCATGTTCTCGGGATTCCTCGGCGGGCCGATCGGGCGCTACCTGATCGTGCGTCGCAACTTCTTCGTGGAGCGGATCATCCCGCGGGCCACGCGCACGGACCTGCCCGAGCGCGTGATGGACATGTATCGCGGCCCGTTCCCCACGCCCGAGTCGCGCCGGCCGGTCGCGGTGTTCCCGAAGGAGATCATCGCGGCCACGCCGTGGCTCGAGGAGGTCGAGCGCAACATCCCGCAGCGTCCGGCGCTCATCGTGTGGCCCACCAACGACCAGGCGTTCCGCACAGCCGAGCGCGAGCGCTGGGAGGCGATGCTGCCCGACCACCGCACCGTCCTGCTCGAAGGCGCGCGGCACTACATAGGCGAGGACGCGCCCGGTCAGATAACCGACGCGGTAAGGGCCCTCTGATGCGCTGAAACTGGCCAGCCGGCCAGTGTCGTTAGACTCGCCCTCAGGCGACTGAGGAGAGGACTCGAATGGCAACCGTCGAGCAGCAGCCGCAGGCTGCGCAGAACGGCGGCGGCAACGCGATCGCTGTCGAGAACCCGGCTACGGGCGAGACGATCGCCCACGTGCCTAACCGGAGCGCCGACGAGGTCGCCGAGCTGGCGGCACGGGCGCGCCGCGCGCAACGCGGCTGGGAGGCGATCAGCTTCGACGGGCGCGCCGCGATCATGGACGGCATGCGCCGCTGGCTCGTGCGCAACCGCGACCGCGTGATCAGGACGATCGTCGACGAGACCGGCAAGCCACCCGAGGACGCCCTCGTCGCCGAGCTGTTCATCACCACCGACGAGATCAAGTTCTGGAACAAGAAGGCCAAGAAGTACCTGGCCGACGAAAAGGTCCGACCGAACTCGCTGTTCACGCTCGGCAAGAAGATGTACGTGCGCTACCGGCCGTATGGGGTGGTCGGCGTCATCGGGCCGTGGAACTACCCGCTGTCCAACTCGTTCGGCGACTGCGTCCCTGCACTGATGGCCGGCAACACCGTGGTCCTGAAGCCGAGCGAGGTGACCCCGCTGACCGCACTTCTCTGCGAGGAGGGGATGCGCGAGGCGGGTGCGCCGGACGACGTATTCCTCGTCGCCACCGGAGATGGCGCGACCGGCGCCGCGGTCGTCGACGCGGTCGACATGGTCCACTTCACCGGTTCGACGCGCACCGGCCGCAAGGTGATGCAGAAGGCGGCCGAGACACTCACGCCCGTGACCCTGGAGCTCGGCGGCAAGGACCCGATGATCGTCCTGAGCGACGCGGACCTCGAGCGCGCGGCCAACGCGGCCGTCTGGCATGGCTTCATGAACGGCGGGCAGACCTGCATCTCGGTCGAGCGCGTGTACGTGGAGGAGCCGGTCTACGACGAGTTCGTGAGCAAGATCGTCCAGAAGACGAAGGCGCTGCGTCAGGGACCGCCCGGCGCGCCGGGCTCAGTCGACATCGGCGCCGTGACGTTCGCGCCGCAGTCGGACATCATCGAGCGGCACGTGAACGACGCCGTGGAGAAGGGTGCCCGGGTGGTCGTGGGCGGCAAGCGCCGCGAGGGCCAGGGACGCTTCTTCGAGCCGACCGTGCTCGTCGATGTGGACCACAGCATGCAGTGCATGACCGAGGAGACGTTCGGCCCGACGCTCCCGATCATGAAGGTGCGCGATGCCGAGGAGGCTCTGAAGCTCGCGAACGACACGCGCTACGGGCTCAGTTCGAGCCTGTGGACGAAGGACCTCGGCCGCGGTGAGGAGCTCGCCAACCGCATCGAGGCGGGCGCCACCTGCGTGAACGACATCAACACGAACTACGCGGCCACCGACCTGCCGATGGGCGGCTGGAAGGAATCCGGCATGGGCGTCAGGCATTCGGCCGCCGGCATCCGGAAGTACTGCCATGGACACTCCGTGCTCGTGACCCGGGTGGGGCCGAAGCGGGAGATCAACTACTTCCCGTACAAGCGCGGCGTGTCGAAGGCGCTCGACCGCGTGCTCGTGATGCTGCACCGGCCGGGGCGGCCGAAGTAGCGACCCACGACGCTTACGGCTGGTGGGTCCGTGAGGCGGGCCCGCCGGCCGAACAGCCCCCGCTCCGCGACCACGTCAGCGCCGACGTTGCCATCGTGGGCGGCGGCTATCTCGGCATGTGGACGGCGTGGCACCTGCTCGAGCGCGAGCCGAACGCGCGCGTCGTGCTGCTCGAGCGCGACCGCTGCGGCTTCGGCCCGTCCGGCCGCAACGGCGGCTTCGTGAACGGCTACGAGGACAAGCTGGAGATGGCGACGGAGCGCTTCGGCGCGAGCGCGGCCCGCCGTCTCATCGATGCCGCTGGCCGCGCAGTCGCCGGTATCGGCGAGTTCTGCGAGCGCGAGGGAGTGGACGCCTGGTACCGGCGCGCGCCGCACGTCGAGATCGCCACGAACCCGGCGCAGGACGGGTCGTGGGCGGACATGACGAGCACCGAGGTGGCGCGCCACGCTCGCTCGGCGCGCTTCCGCGGGGGGTTCGCGATGCCCGGCGCGACCGTGCAGCCGGCGCGGCTCGCCTTCGGCCTGCGCGACCGGCTGCTCACGCGCGGCCTGCGGATCTTCGAGCGCTCGCGCGTCACGCGCGTCACTGGCACGACGATCACAACCGACGGCGGCCGCGTCGACGCGCCGCGCGTGGTCGTCGCGGTGAACCACGCCGCGGGAGCGCTGCGTCCCTTTCGCCGCAGGCTGAGCACCGCATCGAGCCACGTCGTGCTCACCGCTCCGATCCCGGAGAAGCTCGAGGAGATCGGCTGGACCGACGGCTCCGCGCTCGCCGACCATCGCACGATGCTCCACTACTTCCGCACGACGAACGACGGGAGGATCGTGTTCGGCTGGGGCGGCGGGCGGATGGGCTACGGCACGCGCCGGCGCCGTGCGCTCGACGTCGACCCCAAGGTCTGCGATCACGGCGAGCACATGCTGCGGCGCTTCTTCCCGCAGCTCGAGGGCGTGCCGATCGAGCACCGCTGGGGCGGCCCGATCGACGTCTCGCCGATCCGCCTGCCGCAGTACCGCCAGGACAGGCGGATGATGGCGGGCTTCGGCTTCACCGGGAACGGCGTCGGGCCGAGCTACCTCGGCGGGCAGATCCTCAGCGGCATGGCGCTCGACGCGCGCGACGAGTTCACCTCGCTGCCGCTCGTGGACGCGCAGGTGCCGCTCTTCCCACCGGAGCCGCTGCGCTTCGCGGGCGGCTCGCTCATCCGCGCGGCGATGGTGCGCGCGGACGAGGACGCCGACCAGGGCCGGCTCAGCTCGCCGCCGGTGCGGTTCGTGGCGGGGCTGCCTAAGCGGCTCGGGATGAGCCTGCCGCGCTAGATCCAGGCGCGGCGTCGTGGTCGCGCAGGAACTCGTCGAGGTGGCGCCACGTGGTGTTCACCGCGCTGCGGCCGGTGAGCACGCCGAGGTGCCCGCCGGGCGCGGTGTGCACGCGCACCTCGGGCGCGCCGGCCAACAGCTCGGCAACGTGCACGACGGCGGGCTCCGGCGCGAGAACGTCGGCCTCGCCCGCCACCACCAGTGCCGGTACGTCGACGTCGGCGAGGTCGATCCCCCCGAAGCGCCCGTCCGCCAGGTCGTTGATCCGGAAGAAGCGGTGGTAGATCTGCGCGAACGTGCGGCCGGGGTAGGCGAGCATGTTGGCCATGTAGTCGTCAACCGCCTCGATGTGCGCGAGCAGATCGCGGTCGCCGATGTTGCGGAGCAGGGTGAGCGGCTTGGTGATCTGCTTGTCGAGCGCGGTGAGCTGGAAGCCGAGCGACACGAGCGGTGCGGGCGCTCCGCCGAGCGCCGTGTACAGCGCGGTTACGAGGCGGCCGCCCGTGAGCTCGGCGAGCCTGCGGATCGGCGCGGCGGTGCGCACCTTCGAGAAGTCGAACGGGCTCGCGATCAGGCTCACCGAGCTCACCGGCAGATCGTGTCCGGCGACCGACAGCAGCGACATGATCCCGCCGAGGCACCACCCCACGACCTGCACCTCGCCCCCGCCATCCTCGGAGACGGTGCGGACGGCCTCCGGGATCACGTCGTCGACCCAGTGTTCGAGTCCGAGCTGCCGGTCGCCCCACCCGATCGGCCCGTAGTCGACGAGGTAGGTCGGATAGCCGAGCGAGATCAGATGCTCGGCGACCGAGCAGCCGCGGCGCAGGTCGAAGCAGCTCGCGGGCGCAGCGAGCGGCGGCACGAGCAGCACCGGCGAATGCGCGCTCGGCGCGCGCGGCAGGCGGTAGCGATGCACACTGCGCTGCGGACCGATGTCGATCACCGCTGACGGCGTCGGCCGTTTGTCGGCGAGCCCGCCCCCGAGTGGGGTCATGTCCCACGCGTTGGCCGCCGCGTCGCAGACGCTGTCGATGGCTGAGAGAAGGTTCATGGACGCCCTCGCCAGGATAAGCGCCCGTGGCCGCCGTGATCCTCGCTCTCTCCTCCAGCCTGACCTGGGGCGCATCCGATTTCTTCGGCGGGCTCCAGACGCGCCGGCGCCCGCTGACGACGGTGATGGTCTTCAGCCTGGGCGCGGGATTCCTGGCGCTGCTGCTGGTGCTGATCATCCGCGGCGAGGGACCGCCCGGCGGCAGCGGCTGGATTGCCTGGGCAGCGCTCGCCAGCGTGTGCGGCATAAGCGGCCTCGCCGCGTTCTACCGCGGCCTCGCGATCGGCGCGATGGGCGTGGTGGCTCCGATCTCGTCCGCCGCCGCGGCAGTCCCGCTGGCAGTCGGGCTCGCCATCGGAGAGCGACCGCACCCGCTTCAGGCGATCGGCATCGCGCTTGCGATCGGAGGCGTGGTGCTGGCGTCGCGCGAGGAGGGCGGCGCGAGCGCGGCAGGCACGGGACTCGCGATCATCGCGGCGCTCGGCTTCGGCGGCTTCTTCGTGGCGATCGACCAGGCGAGCAAGGCGGACGTGATGTGGGCGCTCACCGTCTCGCGCGCGTTCTCGTTCGCGGCGCTGCTCGCCGCCGCGCTGGCCGTCCGCCCGCGGATGCCAAGCACTACCGCAGACGTCGCAAGCCTCGCCGCGATCGGCCTGCTCGACACGAGCGCCAACCTGCTGTTCGCGCTCGCCACTACCAGGGGCCTCGTGAGCGTCGTGGCGGTGCTCGGCTCGCTCTATCCGATCATCACGGTGCTGCTGGCGCGCTTCTTCCTCGATGAGCGCCTGCACTCCCTGCAGCGCGTCGGCGCCGTGGGAGCGCTCGCGGGCGCGGCGCTCATCTCGGCCGGGTGACGCGCCGCGCGCCCTGGAGCGCGACCAGCGCACCCTCGGACACAAGGCTCAGCGCCCCCAGCACGTTCAGCGCGCGCTTCTCGCGCCTGGCCTCGGTCGAGGCGTTCGGCGCGGCCTTCTCACCCGACTCGAGCGGGACGGCCCCGCCGGGCGCCGCCTTGCCGAAGCGAACGCCCGTGATCGCCGAGGCGATGCCGGTGACCGCGACCGCGCCGACCACGACGTCCTCTGCGCGGGTCAGCTTGCCGTCGCGCCGGCTGCGGAGGCGACGCCGCTGCCGCCGGGTTCGAACAGGGCGGCTGCCGCGAGGTCGCTCGCGGCGCTCATCGCAT
>JAICJV010000037.1 GCA_025928265.1 Thermoleophilaceae bacterium | reverse complement strand
GCGCCCTCCCGCTGGGGGGGGGTGCCCGTTCCCATCCACCTTGATACCGCGGCTGTGATCTCTTTACCTGGTGGGGGGGGGGGGGGGGCGGGGGGGCGCCCCCCCCCCGGCCGCAGTTCCCGGATCTGCCCGTACGCGACGAGCGCGTCGAGTTGCGTGCCTGGCGCCGAACCGACGCCGCGATCCTTGCGGCGATCCTCGATGACGCGGAGATCGCACGCTGGACGGCCGTCACCCGCCCGTACAGCGCAGAGCGCGCCGCGCGTTGGCTCGCGCGCCCGGCCCGGAAGCGCGACGGCCCGCACCGCGCCCGCCTAGCGCTCGTCGATCGCGCGAGCGGTGCCGTTACCGGAGGCGTCGAGCTCGCCGTGACGAGCCGCCACCACGGCATCGGCGAGGTCTCCTACTTCGTCGGCGCCCGGTACCGCGGCCGCGGCCTGGCGACGGCCGCGGTCGAACTGCTGGCGGACTGGGCGTTCGGTCAGATCGGGCTCGAGCGGCTCGAGCTGCTCGCGCATCCGGACAACGCGGCCTCACATCGCGTTGCCGTCCGCAGCGGCTTCGGGCGCGTCGGGCTCATCCCCGCCGCGCGGCGGCTGGGCGACCGCCGGGTCGACCTGGTGCTGTATTCGCGAGTGCGCCGAGAAATGTGACGTAGAGCGAGACGCACTGGTCCACGAGGCGTTCGGCCGGCATGCCGAGCGCTCCCTCCTCGCGGTCGGTGATCGCCCGCTCCAGCAGGCCGACCAGCGATAGCGCGACCAGCTGCACCTCCTCGTCGGAGGTCGCCGGCGGCAGGTGCCGGCGCGCCGTCGCGGCAACGAGCGTCGCGAAGCGGCGCAGCGTCGCGCGCATGTGCGCCGCCGCATCCGGGCCCGCGGCGGCCGCCTCCATGAACAGGACGCGCGGCTTTCGCGAGTCCGCCACGAGCGCGTCGACGAACGCGGAGATGGCGCTGCGCAGCTGCCCCGCGGCGTTGTCGCCGGCGTCGCCGACGGCGACCGCGACCGCAGCGAACAGGTCGTCGGTGAGGCGGTCGAAAACCGCCAGGAAAAGCGCCTCGTTGTTGGCGAACGACTCGTAGAAGTAGCGGTCGGTGAGACCAGCCTCGCGGCAGACGTCCTTCACTCCCGTTGCCGCGAAGCCGCGGGTCCCGAACAGCTCGAGACCGGCATCGAGCAGCTTCTCTCGCCGCGCCGCGATTCGCTCGCCGGCACTGACGCCCCCGTATGCACGCCGTGGGACCCTCGTCGACATCTCACCGATAGTATTTGACGAACAGGATCGTCAGTTCGGGCAGGGGGAGCGAGATGACTGAGATCACACGCCGCACGCTGCTGCGGCACGCCGCGGTCGCGGGGGCGGCCGCGACGCTGGGGCAGGCGCCGATGGCGGTCGCCAGGACGGGGCGGGGTCGCACGGGACGCCGCGTGGCCGTGCTCGGTGGTGGGATGGCCGGCCTCACCGTCGCCCACGAGCTGGTGGAGCGCGGCTTCGACGTGACCGTCTACGAGCGCAACGCGCTCGGCGGCAAGGCGCGCAGCATCGGAGTGCCGCACACCGCGCACGGTGGCCGTCGCAACCTGCCCGGCGAGCACGGCTTCCGCTTCTTCCCGGGCTTCTATCACCACGTCCCGGACTCGATGCGGCGGATCCCGTTCCCGGGGAACCAGAACGGCGTCTGGGACAACCTCGTCGCGGCGAGCACCCCCAAGTGGCTGCGCTCCGGCGACCGCCCCGACGGCGGCCCGTTCGGCATCGCGTACGACCCGCAGCAGGCGGTGACCGTCGACGGCCTGCGCCGGATCCTCACCGACGAGCTCTGGCAGCGTGACGTCCCGCCGCAGGAGCTCTCCTACTTCGTCGAGCGCCTGCTCGTGTTCGTCACGAGCTCCGACGAGCGCCGCTTCGGTCAGTGGGAGTACGTCTCGTGGTGGGACTTCATCAAGGCGGGCCGGATGTCGCCCCAGTACCAGAAGGAGCTGGCCGCGGGCCTGACGCGCGCCCTCGTCGCGGCAAAGGAGAAGGTCGCGAGCACGCGGACGATCGGCCACATGGGCGAGGCGTTCGTATGGAACATCATGGGTCGCGGCAACGACGGCGCGCCCGACCGCGTCCTGAACCTGCCGACGAACGAGGCATGGATCCACCCGTGGGTCACGCACCTGCGGGGCCTGGGCGTCAAGTTCAGGCTCCACCAGACCGTGGAGACCCTGCAGGTCGAGGGCGGCCGCATCACGGGGGCGCGCATCCGCGACCGGGAGCGCCGGCGCCGTCACGTCAAAGCGGACTGGTTCGTCATGGCGATGCCGGTCGAGCGGGCACGGCGCGTGCTCGGGCCCGCGGTTCGCAAGCTCGATCCCTCGATCAACGGCCTCGACAGCCTCTTCGTCGACTGGATGGCCGGCATCCAGTTCTACCTGCGCCGGAAGGTCGACATCACGCGCGGCCACATGACGTTCATGGACTCCGAGTGGGCGGTGACCGGGCTCACGCAGGGCCAGTTCTGGCCGTCGCGCAACTTCGCCCGCGACTACGGCGACGGGACTGCGGTCGACTGCCTCTCGTGCGACGTCTCGGACTGGGACACGCCGGGGATGCTGTACGGCAAGCCGGCGAAGCAGTGCACCCACCGGGAGATCGCGCGCGAGGTGTGGGCGCAGATCAAGACGCACCACACCGCGGGCGACCAGCTGCCCGACGACATCCTCCACTCGTGGTTCATCGACCCGGGGATCGCGTGGAACCGCAAGCGGCATGCGAACCACAACGACACGCCGCTGCTCGTGAACACCGTGGGCAGCTGGTACAAGCGGCCGCAGGCGCACACGAAGGTCCCGAACCTCTTCCTGGCCGGCGACTACGTGCAGACCGACGTCGACCTGGCGACGATGGAGGGCGGCAACGAATCCGGCCGCGCGGCGGTCGCCGCGCTGTTGCACGAGGCGGGATCGAGCGCTGCGCCACCGCAGATGTGGAAGCTCTACGAGGCCCCTGAGCTCGCCGAGATAAAGGCGGTGGACGCCCAGCGGTACCGGGCTGGCCAGCCGAACCTCCTCGACGTCGGATGAGCCCCGCCGAGCGCGCCGACGTGGTGATCGTCGGCGCCCGCTGCGCCGGGTCGGCGGCGGCGATCGGCTTCGCCCGCGCGGGCCGTCGCGTGGTGGCCCTCGACCGCGTCAGCTTCCCCGCGGACACGATCTCCACCCACCTGCTGTGGCCGGGCGGCGTCGCGGAGCTGCAGGCGCTCGGCGCCCTCGAACGCGTCCGGGCACTCGGAGCGCCGCCGCTTCCGATCGGCTTCGCGGGCGCGGGCGAGCTCGCGGTCAGCGGCTCCTACACACCGGTCGACGGGATCGACTACGCGCTGTGCGTGCGCCGCCCGGGCCTCGACGCCGCGCTCGTGGCGAGCGCACGCGACGCCGGCGCCGAGGTGCGTGAGGGCGCGCGCGTGACGGAGGTGGTGCGCGAGGGAAGACGAGTCGCCGGAGTGCGCTGGACCGACGCCGACGGCGCCGAGCAGGAGATCCGCGCCCCGCTCGTCGTGGGCGCCGACGGGCGGCGCAGCACCGTCGCGAGGGCGGTCGGTGCGGCCGATGCCCGGCGCTCGCGCCCGAGCGGGCGCGCCTGTTTCTACGCCTACTGGGAGGACGCACGCCCGGAGTGGCGCGCGACGGCCGCGCAGTGGCGCGAAGGAGCCGAGCTCGGCACCGCGTTCCCGTGCGACGACGGCCTCACGCTCGTCCTCTTGCAGCCGCCGGCGTCACGAGCAGACGAGTTCCGCTCGGACCTCCAGTCGACCTACGAGAGCACGGTGGCCGCCATCCCGGGGCTGGCCGAGCGTCTGCGCGGCGCGCGTCAGGCGACCAAGGTTCGCGCCGCCACCGGCATCGAGTCCTACTTCCGCCGTTCGAGCGGACGGGGCTGGGCGCTCGCGGGTGACGCCGGCCACTTCAAGGACCCCGTCACGGCGCAGGGCATCCGCGACGCGCTCCGCTACGGGCGCCTGCTCGCCGAGGCGGCCGCGCCGGTGCTCGAGGATCCACGCCGGCTGGATTCCGTGCTCGCCCGGTGGGAGCGGACGCGCGATCGCGACTGCCTCGAGGTCTACCGGTGGACCAACGTGCTGGCGAAGGGCAAGGCGATGTCCGCGCTGGAGATGGAGCTCTATCGCGAGGCCGAGAACGACCCGGACCTGGCGCGGCAGATGCTCGACGTGTTCTCGCGTGTGGCGCGTCCCTCCAGCGTCTTCAGCGCCCGGCGCACGCTGCGCCTGGCGGCAAGAGCCCTCGCACGCAAGCTCCCGGCCCGCGCGCGCCCGAGCATCCGGCGGGCGGGCGATGTACATTCCCGCCCGTGGTGATCGCCACCGAAATCAGCGCGTTCCACATCGTGGGCGCCGCGCTCGCGATCTGGGCGGTCGTATTGGCCGCCATGGGGATCCTGAACCACAACTTCCCGCCCAAGGGCTTCGAGAAGGTGGTCATGGGCATATCGGGGATCCTCGTGTTGGGCGCGATCGGCACCGCCGTCTCCACAACTCCCGGCGAGAAGCCGAAGGCCGCCGGTGAGAGGCCGACCTCGACCGCGCCCGGCACCGGTGCGAACAACGGTCAGGCCACGCCCGGCGGCAACCCGCAGACCCCACCGGCAGCCGCCGCGGCGGAGACGCTCAAGCTGAGCGCTGCGGCCAGCGGACAACTCGCGTTCAACACCAAGACGCTGTCGGGCAAGGCGGGGACGATCCGGATCGTGATGCACAACCCGGCGCCGGTCCCCCACAACGTCTCGCTTCAGGGTCCGGGCGGCGTGAACCTGCACGGCGCGACCGTGAACCAGAACGGCGACTCACAGGTACAGGCCAAGCTGAAGCCCGGCAAGTACACGTTCTACTGCTCGGTGCCCGGCCACCGCCAGGCCGGCATGGTGGGCACTCTCACGGTCACGAAGTAACCGACGCGAGCGGCGGGCGCTCCACGAGCCCGCTCGGCTCCGCCTCGAGGCGCCCCTCGCGCACGAGACGGTCGGTCACGGCCGCCAGCACCGCGTCCGCCATCGGCCGCAGCGCGCTCAGCGCCTGGTGACGGTTCTGGCGCACCTCGAGGTCGGCCTGCGCGATCGCCTCGATGCCGACCTCCTTCCACGCGTCGATCAGCATCGCGATCTCGACGGAGTACCCGGTGCTGAACGGCAGTCGGACGAGCAACCCGCGCGCGGCGGCGACCTCGCCGGCCAGCGGCTGCCGGATCACCGAGAGCTCCGGATAGAACGCGGCGAGTAGTGGCTTGGCGGTGAGCTCCGTGACGCGGCCACCGCCTTCGTCCGCGACGGTCTCGCCCAGCCGGAACGGACGCCGGTAGTGGCCCTTCACAAACAGCGCGCGGCCGCTCTCGATGGGCTCGGCCAGACGCTCGACGAAGTGGGGTCCGAAGTCGGAGCTGTCGGCGTCCACGTACACGACCACGTCCCCGCGCACGACCGACAGCGCGCGCCACATCGCGTCGCCCTTGCCGAGAACGGGGCCGAACTGCGGGAGCAACTCCTCCTCGCGATACACCTGCGCGCCCGCCTGCGCGGCCACCTCCCCCGTCTCGTCGGTGGAGGCGTCGATCACCACGACCTCGTCGGCCTCGGAGTTCGCCACCACGCGGCCGATCGTCCCGGCCTCGTTGCGCGCCGGGATTACGACGCTGCGCACTACTCGACGACGAAGTGCCGGACCGGCACGCTGAAGCGCTTCGAGGCCTCGTCGACGAGGCCCTCCTCGGCCCAGTTCTGCTTACCGTCTGCGTGCGTGAACAACACGATCTCGTCGGCGTCGTAGGTCTCGAGCGCGTCCTCCAGGGCGAGCAGCGGGTCGCTCTCGCCGGTGCCGCCGGCGGCGTCGATGCCCTCCTCGTCGAGCCGCTCGACCGTCTCCTGCTGGACCTCGTCGGCACGTGCGATCGCCGGGTCGGGATCGGCAAGCAGGAAGCGAGTACGCGTGTTCAACGCGGGTGCGACCACCAGCACCTCGGCGGAGTTCGCGTCGGGCTCGCCGACGGCCGAACGCAGCGCGTCGGCCGACACCGGCTCCGTCACGAGGGCGAGGATGCGCTTAGCCATCCCCGGCCTTATACCGCAATGCGCGTCGCGCCAGTCCGAAAGCGAAGACGAGCTGTACCGCGGCGAACGACAACTCGAGCACTCGCTCGCTCAGATGGTTGGCGAGAAACACCCCCGCAGCGACCCCGACGGGCGACAGGGCCGCCACCGTCAAGCCCTCGCGCAGGCGGACGTTCCCGTAGCGGTGCTGGCGCCACGCGCCCACGAGCGCGACGGGGATGATCGCGAGCAGCGACGTGGACTCCGCGTTCAGCTGCGACAGGCTCAGGAAGAACACGAGCCCCGGCACGAACAGGATGCCGCCACCCAACCCGGTCATGCCGCTGAGCACGCCTGCCGCGACACCGATCGCTATCGCGCCCGGGACATCCATCAGACGATCAGCACGGTCGCCGAGATCAACAGCACCAGCGCGAGCACGGCAGAGACCCAGCGCGGCGACAGTTGCTGCTGGAGCCACGCCCCGACCACCACGCCACCGATCGCCGGTATCCCGATGAGGAGCCCCTTCGGCACGTCGACGTTCCCGTTCAGCCCCTGCGCGATCGCGCCGAAGCTGGCGATGAGCGGCATCGCGGCGAGTGAGGTGCCGGTTGCCTCGCGCTCGCCGAAGTGCGCCCACAGCACCAGCAGCGGGACCATCACGGCACCGCCGCCGACGCCGAACAGTCCGCTGAAGGCACCGGCCACCGTCGCGATGACTGCCAGGCGCCGCATCGCGCGGGCATACTACGGCCCGTGACCGTCACCGATGCGCTCCGCCGGCTCACCGAGGCGCCGGAGCGGGCGGGGATCTTCCTCGATGTGGACGGCACGCTCGCGCCGATCGTCGAGCGGGCCTCCGACGCCGCCGTGCCCGGCGAGACGCGCGACCTGCTGGAGGAGATCGCCGGCCGCTACGCGCTCGTCGCCTGCGTATCGGGCCGAGCAGCGGAGGATGCGCGGCGGCTCGTCGGGTTGCCGCAGCTCACCTACGTGGGCTCGCACGGGGCGGAGTTGCTCGAGCCGGGCAAGCCGGTGCGCGTCTTGCCGGCGTTCGCCGAGTGGGCCGAGCGCGTCCATGCGTTCGTCGCGGCGCACGGCGTGGGCGCGCGGATGGAGGACAAGGGGCCGATCGTCGCGTACCACTTCCGCGGCAGCGACGAGCTCGAGCCGAAGCTGCGCGCCGTCGCGGACGAGGCGGAGCGCAGCGGATTCATCACGCACTGGGGCCGCAAGGTACTTGAGGTGCGCCCGGGGGTAGAGGTCAACAAGGGAATGGCTGTGAAGGAGTTACGCGACGGCCTGACGACGCTCTACGCGGGCGACGACGTCACGGACCTCGACGCATTTGAGGTGGTGGATGTGAGTGTTGGTGTGACCTCGGATGAGGGCCCTCCTGAGATCCGCCGTGCGGACGTGGTGGTGGATGGCCCGGAGGGTTTCGTGGAGGTCCTGCGTGCGCTTCGGTGACTTCCTGCGCACGGCGATCCTGCTGTTCGCGGGGGCGGCGACCGCGTGCGCTGTGGTGGCTGTCGCCGGCGCGAAGGGCAAGGACGACAACACGCTGCTCTACATCGCCGTCGCCTGGTGGGTCATCGCGGCGCTGATCGGGCTCTGGCTCGGGCGCGGTGTGCACACGCTCGACGGGATCGCCCGGCTGATGGCCGACGCGCGCAACTCGCAGAGCCTTCCCGAGATCCAGCCGGGGCGGATCCTGTTCAACCGCATGTGGGCGCTCGCGCTGGCGACGATCGCGACGGGCGGGCTGGCGTGGCTCATCCCGCAGGTCCCGGCAATTGGCGCGGGGTTCTTTCTCCTGGCTGCGCTGTGGTGGCGGCGTCAGCCGTCAGCGGTGCAGGCGGTCGAGGAGCGGGACGGCGTGCGGTTCTACGTCGAGCGCACGTCGCCGTTCGAGCCGACCAAGCTCATCCGGACACCCGGATTCAGGAAGAACGAGCCTGCGCCGACTGACGTTCAGCGGACTTCCGCTTGAGCTCCGGCCACGGTCGCGTGTTCGCGACGTTCTCCGCGGTCACCCACGCGCGCCGTGCGGTCGCCACGCCGAACTGGATGTTCGGCAGCGTGCCCGCCCAGTGGGCGTCGGAGTCGATCACGAGCGTCGCGCCCAGTTCGACGGCGCGCCGCGCGTTGATCTCGTTGAGGTCTCGCCGATCGGGATTGCCGTTGATCTCGAGGAAGGTGCCGGTGCGCGCGGCGGTCTCGGCGATCGCGTCGATGTCGAGCGGGTAGGGATCGCGCCGCTCGATCAGCCGGCCGGTCGGGTGGCCGATGGCGTCCACGAGCGGATGCTCCATCGCGCGGATGATCCGCTCGGTCTGCTCCTTCTCGGTCAGCCGGAATGACGTGTGCAGACTGCCGACGATCCAGTCGAGCTCCGCCAGGACCTCGTCGTCGTAGTCGAGCGACCCGTCGGGGAGGATGTTCACCTCTGAGCCGGCGAGCACGCGGATGCCGTCGATCTCGAGCGAGCGGATGTGCTCGACCTGGCGCCTGAGCTGGTCGGCCTGCACGTCGTTGCCGAAGCCGTGCGTGGCCGAGTGGTCGGTGATCGCGATGTACTCGTAGCCGCGGTCGCGTGCCGCCGCGGCCATCTGCTCGATGGTGTGGCGACCGTCGCTCGCCACCGAGTGCATGTGCAGGTCGCCGCGGATGTCGCCGAGCGTGATGAGCTCCGGGAGCGTCCCCTCGCGCGCCGCGCGCAGCTCGCCGCGGTTCTCGCGCAGCTCGGGCGGGATGTACTGCATGCCGAGCAGCTCGTAGACCTCCTCCTCCGTGGCGCACGCGTGCGTGATGCCCGTCGAGTCGTCAAGCACGCCGTACTCGGAGACGTGGAAGCCGCGCTTGACGGCCTCGGTCCGCAGCGCCTCGTTGTGCTTGCCCGAGCCGGTGAAGTGCTGCATCAGGTTGCCGAAGTTCTCCGGCGGCACGATGCGCAGGTCGATCGACAGGCCGTTGTGCGTGACCGCCTTCACGCCGGCGATGCCCCTGCTCTGGATCTCGCCGAGCAGCGGCAGGGCCGCGAACGCGTCGGCCAGCGCCTCGGCATCGGTGGCCGTGGCGATGAAGTCGATGTCCTTGACCGTCTCCGCCCAGCGCCGCGCGCTGCCGGCGAGCTCGATGCGCTCGACCGAGGGGTGCTCGCGAATCGCCGACAGCAGCGAGTCCGCGACCTGGATCGTCTTCGAGAGCAGTATGCGTTCGCCCTTCGGTCCCGCGGCGAGCGCCTGCTTGATGTTCTCCTCCGCCTTGGGCCCGAACCCGGCGACGTCGCGCAGCCGCTCCTGCTCGACCGCCGCCTTGAGGTCGTCGAGCGACTGGATCCCGAGCTCGTCGAAGAGCTTGCGTGCGCGCTTCGGCCCGAAGCCCGGCAACCGCGTGATCTCGATCAGGCCCGGCGGGTACTTCGCCTTGAGCTTCTCCGCCGAGGGGATCGACCCGGTCTCGAGCAACGTGGCGATCTTCTCAGCGATCGTCTTGCCGATGCCGGGTACCTGCGTCACGGTGCCGGCCCGGCTCATCTCCTCGACTGACGCGGTGGACTCGCGGATCGCCTTGGCGGCGTTCCGGTACGCGACGACGCGGTGGACGATCGCCCCGTCGAGCTCGTACAGGTCCCCGAGCTCGTCGAAGTGGAGGGCGATTTCAGCGTTCTTCATCGCTTCGCCCTAGGGTACGCGCCGCGCAATGGCCGGAGCCTGGCTCATCCTCCCGACCTACAACGAGGCCGAGAATCTCGAGAGGCTCGTGCACGCCGCGCTTCCGCGCCTCGCGGAAGCCGCGCCCGAGCACCGCGTGCTGGTGGTCGACGATGGGTCGCCCGACGGCACCGGGCAGATCGCCGATCGCCTCGCCGCCGAGCACGCGGAGGTCGAGGTCCTGCATCGCCGCGCGAAGGAAGGGCTGGGGCGCGCCTACCTGGCCGGCTTCCGCCATGCGCTCGACGGCGGCGCCGAGCTGCTCCTCGAGATGGACTCCGACTTCTCGCACGACCCCGACGACATACCCCGCCTCATCCGCGCGAGCGACGACGCCGACCTCGTCATCGGATCGCGCTACGTCGACGGCGGGGGCGTCGAGAACTGGCCCTTTCACCGCCGCGCGCTCAGCCGCGGCGGGAGCTTCTACGCGCGCATGATCCTGGGGGTGCCGGTGCGCGATCTCACCGGCGGCTTCAAGTGTTTCCGGCGGGCCACGCTCGAGCGGATCGACTTCGCCAACACCCACGCCGACGGCTACGGCTTCCAGATCGAGCTCACATATCGCGCATACAGGGCGGGATTCCGGGTGAAGGAGATTCCCATCGTCTTCCGCGAGCGCGAACATGGCACCTCGAAGATGACGGCGCGCATCGCACTCGAGGCCATCTGGAAGGTTCCGGCGCTCCGATTCAGATGACGCGCCCGCTACACTTCATTTTGTAAAGCGAGCCATCAAGGAGCCCGTAGTGGCTGGATCGATGAAGGAAGTCAACGACAACAATTTCCAGGCGGAAGTCCTCGAGAGCGACAAGCCGGTCCTCGTCGACTTCTGGGCGCCGTGGTGTGGCCCCTGCCGAGTGATCGCGCCGAGCCTCGAGGAGATCGCCGAGGAGAAGGACGACCTCGACATCGTCAAGCTCAACGTCGACGACAACCAGGTGACGGCTGCCCGCTACCAGGTGATGTCGATCCCGACGCTCATCCTCTTCAAGGGTGGCGAGCCCGTCCACCAGATCATCGGCGCGATGCCGAAGAGCCGGCTCGTCCAGGAGATCGAGCCCGCACTGGCCGCTTAGTAGTACGCGCGCTGACGTAGCGCGCACCGTGCCTCCCGGACCTCGGTTCCGGGAGGCATGCATATAAGACGATTCCTCATTCCTCTGGGGCTGTTGGCGCTGGCCTTGCCGTCTACGGCGGCGGCCAGCAGCAGGCAGCAGTCCCTCTTCCAGGACGACACGTCGCTCATCTACTCGGGCGACCAGAAGCGTGACCAGACACTCGACGAGCTGAAGGCGCTGGGCGTGGACGTCGTCCGGACGAACCTGCTCTGGCGGCAGGTCGCCGTGGCGCCGGACTCGCGCAAATGGCCCTCCGGCGACCGCTACGCCAGTGGCGGCTGGGCCCGTTGGGACGGCCTCGTCGCCGCGGCCCGCGCGCGCCACATCGCCGTTCAGATCACACTGACCGGGCCGCTCCCGCTGTGGGCGTCGCAGTGTCACCACGGCGCGGCGCGCATCCGGCGCACCTGCAGGCCGTACACCTCGGAGTACGGCCGCTTCGTCGCCGCTGCGGCGAAGCGTTATCCGGGCGTGCACCGCTGGTCGCTCTGGAACGAGCCAAACCAGTCGGGCTGGCTCTACCCGGCGAACGAGGCGCCGTGGCGCTACCGCCGCCTCGCCTACGAGGGCATCAAGCGCCTGCGCGCGAACGGCCATGCGCACGACCAGATCCTGCTCGGTGAGACGGCGCCGCTCGGCCGCCGCACCGGCTCGCGCGCGAAGCGCTCGCTCGCACCGGTCACGTTCATCCGCGGAATGTTCTGCATCAACAGCCGCGGCCACCGCCTGCGCGGCCGCAGTGCTCGCAGGATGCACTGCAAGGGCGGCAAGATGAAGCGCCTGCTCGCGACCGGCTGGGCCCACCACCCCTACACACGCGGCGGCGGGAAGAGCCCGCGCAGCCGTGTCGGCGGCAACGACATCACGCTGCCGAAGATGGGCCGGCTCTCGCGCGAGCTCAACCGCGGCGCCCACCAGCGCCGCATCCGCGGGCGCCTGCCGATCTATCTGACCGAGTACGGCTTCCAGACGAATCCGCCCGACCGGCTCGCCGGCGTGCGCCCGTCGCGAGCCGCGGTCTGGCTGAACATGTCCGACTGGATGGCCTACAACATCGGCCGGGTCAAGTCGGTCGCGCAGTACGAGCTCTACGACGAGCTCAACCGCGGCGCGTTCCAGACCGGGTTGCGCTACCACAACGGCCGCGCCAAGCCGCTGCTGGCGGCGTACCGGACGCCGATCTGGGTCGTCCGCCGCCACCACCGGACGATGATCTGGGGCCAGGTCCGTCCGGGCGGACGCGAGACGCGCGTCCAGCTGCGCTACCAGCCCAGGCGGCACGGGAAGTGGCGCCGCTGGAAGAAGGTGCGCCCGAACTCCCGCGGCTTCCTGCGCGTTCGCACACGCCGGAACGCGTACCGCTGGAAGCTCTACTGGACCGACTCGACGGGCCACCTGCGCGCGAGTCGCTCGGCGCGCCCCGCGTCGCACTGACGGACGGCGGCGCCGCGGCTCCCTCTTTCGCCGCGGCGCCGCCCTTGTCGGAGTGTCGCTCCAGCCCCACTGGGGTTTTCACGCAACCCGCCCGCACGGGATGCAACCCGCTTGCACCCGGTGCATACGCGTTGCACGAAAACCCCAGTGGGTTGATCGCGGTACCGGCCAGGGGGAGAGTTCAACGCCCGCGCTCCTTATACGGGCATGGCCCTGCCGTTCTATCTCCCGAAGGTGCGTCACGTGGATCGCGGCTGGCCGCCGCTGCGTGCGCGCGGAACCGAGTGGGCCGAGGTCGTCGGCCGGCGGATCCGGAAACTGCGCGAGGCGCGCGGGTGGACGCTGTATCAGCTGTCAGATCAGGTCATCCGGCCCGACGGCGTCCACTATTCGGTGTCCACGCTCTCGCGGCTCGAACGTGGTTCCGCTGCGTCGCCGTTCTACGTCTATCTCCACATAGCGCGCGCCCTCGACGTGGAGCCTGGCTGTCTGCTCGGTGAAGACGCGGCGCTGCTCGAGGCGACGGAGGGCGAGTTGACGCTTCTCCGGACGCTTCGCATGATGGGCATGACCCCGCCCGAGGTGCTCGCCCTGATCGTTCAGGCGCGCTCGACGGCGATGCGCAGCTCGAGCCCCTCGATGTGAGTGGCGTCGCCGGCGCCGTCGTATGTCACGGACGTCGCCAGGGTCTCGCCGGACACGTACGGCTCGTGGGCGCGAATCGCGTCGAGCAGCTCGTCGTCGCCGCCGACCGTGAGCGCGATGCGGTCCTCCACGTTCAACCCCGCGGACTTGCGGGCGGCCTGGATGGCGTGCACCGCCTCGCGCGCGAGTCCCTCGCGGCGGAGCTCGGGATTGAGGTCCACGTTCAGCGCGATCGCGTGCGTGCCGGCGCGCTCCACGCGGTAGCCCTCGAGTGGCTCCAGCGCCATCTGCACGTCGTCCGCTCCCAGCTGGTACTCCTCGCCGTCGACCGTCACGCCGACGACGCCGCCCTCGCGCAGGGTGGCTGCGGCGCGCTGCGCGTCCAGTGCCGCCACCGCGTCCGCGGCCAGCGGCATCCGCTTGCCGAAGCGCGGCCCGAGCGTGCGGTAGTTCGGCTTGAGCTGCCAGCGCCCGAGCTCGTCGGCCTCTGACACGAAGCGGAGGGACTTCACGTTCAGCTCGTCGAGCACCAGCTCCTCGAAGCGCTCGATCGCCGCGCGCTCGCGGTCGGCCGCGACCACGATCGCCTCGCCGAGCGGCTGGCGCACCTTCACCTTCGCGTGCGCCCGTGCGGCGCGCCCCAGCTCGATCGTGTCGCGCACCACCTCCATCTGCCATTCCAGCTCCACATCCCTCTCACCGGGAGCCGGGTAGTCGCACAGGTGAACGGAGGGCTCCGACGCGTCGAGGTTCTCGTACATCGCGTCGGCGATGAACGGCGTGAGCGGGGCGAGCAGCTTGGACACCGTCACGAGGCACTCGCGCAGCACCCAGAACGCGGCCGGCTCGCCGTCCCAGAACCGCCGGCGTGAGCGCCGCACGTACCAGTTCGAGAGGTCGTCGACGAATGCGGCGATCGCGCGGCCGGCGCTCGTGGTGTCGTAGTCGTCGAGGCGCTCGATCGCGACCTCGGTCGTCGCGGCGAGGCGCGACAGCACCCAGCGGTCGAGCTCGGTCACCTCGCCCTCGGCGGGCTCGACGTCGCCCGCGTTCGCGTACAGCACGTAGAAGCCGTACGTGTTCCAGAGCGTGAGCATGAACTGGCGCACGCTCTCGCCCACCGTCTCGAGCGAGAAGCGGTAGCCGTCCCACGGCTGCTTCGAGGTGAAGTAGTACCAGCGGAAGGCGTCCGCGCCGTGCGCGTCGATCACGTCCCACGGATCGACCACATTGCCGCGCGACTTCGACATCTTCTGACCGGAGGGATCGAGGATCAGGCCGAGGCAGAGCACCGTCTCGTAGGGCGAGCGGCCGAACAGCAGCGTGTTGACCGCGAGCAGCGAGTAGAACCAGCCGCGCGTCTGGTCGATGCCCTCGCAGATGTAGTCGGCGGGGAAGCGGCGCTCGAAGACGTCCTCGTTCTCGTGCGGCGCGTGCCACTGCGCGAACGGCATCGAGCCGGAGTCCCACCAGGCGTCGATCACCTCGGGAACGCGGGCCATCTCGCCGCCGCACTCGCGGCAGACGAACGTGACGTCGTCGATGAACGGCTTGTGCAGATCGTCGGGAACGGCGCCGGCAAGCTCCTGGAGCTCCGCGCGCGATCCGATCGCGTGCTCGTGCCCGTCGTCGCAGCGCCAGACCGGCAGCGGCGTGCCCCAGTAGCGCTCGCGCGACAGCGCCCAGTCCACATTTCCGCGCAGCCACTCGCCGAAGCGCCCGTGCTTGATGTGCTCGGGATACCAGTTGATCTTCTCGTTCTCGGCGAGCATCTGGTCGCGTACGGCGGTGGTGCGCACGTACCAGCTCGCCTTCGCGTAGTAGAGGAGCGGCGTCCCGCAGCGCCAGCAGTGCGGGTAGGCGTGCTCGTAGGGGACATGCCTGAACAATCGGTCCCCCAGCGCCTCGACGATCTCGGGATCGGCGTCCTTCACGAACTTGCCCGCGAAGGGCCCCATCCGCTCGTCGAAGGTTCCGTCGAGCTTCACGGGGTTCTGCAGGGTCATGCCGTGCTGCTCGCCGAGCGCGAAGTCGTCCTCGCCGAAGGCGAGGGCGGTGTGAACGACCCCGGTGCCGTCGTCGGTCGTCACGAAATCTCCAGCAAGCACGGTGTGACTGAGCGGACCGAAGTCCGTCACGTAATGAAACGGCGGGTCGTACTTCGTCCCTTCGAGCTCCGAGCCCTTGAAGCGAGCTTCGATGGGGACATCACCCAACACTCGTTCGACGAGCGGCTCCGCCATGATCAGGATCTCGTCGCCGACGCGCGCACGGACATAGGTGACGTCCGGGTTCACCGCCAGCGCCGCGTTCGACAGCAGCGTCCACGGCGTCGTGGTCCAGCCGAGAAGCGAAACGCCGGGCTCGATCGGGAACCGCACGTACACCGACGGGTCGACCACGTCGCGGTACCCCTGAGCCACCTCGTGCGACGAAAGCGCGGTGCCGCAGCGCGGGCAGTAGGGCACCACCTTGTGACCCTCGTACAGGCGCCCCTGCTCCCACACCGTCTTGAGCGACCACCAGACCGACTCGATGTAGTCGTTGTCGAGCGTGAAGTACGCATTGTCGGTGTCGAGCCAGAACCCGATCCGCTCGGTGAGCTTGTCGAACTCGTCGATGTAGCGCAGCACCGACTCGCGGCACCTGGCGTTGAACTTCTCGACGCCGTACGCCTCGATCTCGTGCTTGTTGTTCAGCCCGAGCTCGCGCTCGATCTCGAGCTCGACCGGCAGGCCGTGACAGTCCCATCCGCCCTTGCGCGGGACGAGGTAGCCGCGCATCGTCCGGTAGCGCGGGAACACGTCCTTGAAGATGCGCGCCAGCACGTGGTGCGACCCGGGGCGGCCGTTGGCCGTCGGCGGCCCCTCGTAGAACACGTACGGCTCGGCGCCCTCGGCCTCGCGGCGCCGGATCGACTCGTGGAAGACGTCGCGCTCGCGCCAGCGCTCGAGGACGCTCTCCTCGAGCTTCGGGAACGACTGTCCGGGGTCAACTGGCTCGTAGCGGGGCACGGGCCCCGATGCTACGAGAAGGCTGCTCGCGGAGGTCGCGAAGGCGACGCAGTGCTTCGGTGGGGGAATCGCCGAGGGACGGCACCTTGTGCATCCCGCTGACCGGCATCGAGCCGCGGTATTCGCGGAGCGGCGCCTGCGATCCGGTCTGGCGGACGCTGTACACGAGGCGGCCGACCGAGTCGAGCGTGGCGCCCGATCCGCAGAGGACGAGAATCGATGGGTCGAGCGCGCGCATCGCGCGGCTGACGCGCTCCTGCGCGAGCGCCACGGACAAGAGCAGCACCCGGTAGCCCGCGCGCCGGAGGGCGAGCTCGAGGGCCTGCACGTGGAGCATCTCGCTGCCGAGCTTCGTGCTCGCGTCGAACAGGAGGACGCCCTCCTCGCGCGAGGCGGGCGGCGCGACGCGGCGCGCGGCGTGCAGCCAGCCCGTCGCCCAGCGGCAGGCGAACTCGCACTCGGCCTCGCGGCCGTCGCGCTCCTCGGCCAGCTCGATCGCCGGCAGCAGCAGCTCCTCCACGCTGCGCTCGATCGACCGCAGCGCGAGGCTCTCCTCCATGAAGCGGTCGGCGCAGTCGTCGTCGAAGCGGTCGAACGCCTCGAGCAGGCGGTTGGCGGAGCCCGGTCCCTCGCCGCGTTGCTGGGCCACCTGGATCGCGGAAGAGATGTTGTGCGTCTCGAGCAGCGCGCGCCGCAGCGCCTCGAGCTCGGCCAGCTCGTACTGGCGGTGCCCGCCGGGTGAACGGCCGGGCGTCGGATAGCCGAAGCGGCGCTCCCAGCTGCGAAGCGTGTTCGGGCTGACACCGAGCAACTCGGCGGCGGCATTTGTGCGGATCCCACTCATGCGCGCGGCGAATCTTCATCGCATCGGCGCCGATTTCCCACACTGAGAGGGAAATTTCAGAGTTATGACAAGACGATGAGCGCCGCGGGCGGATCGCCACAGGCGACGATACGCCCGCGGAAGGGGCGACCGTGCTGCGCCGTCCGCACCCAGACCGTGGCGACCTTGCGCGACCCCATCGCCGCGCGCGCGACCTGCCGGGGGAGCGCACCGTCGCCGTGCAGGACATCCACGAGCGGCGACCCCACGAGCTCGAAGGTCTCGCCGAACATCTCGCCGCATGCGGCGCTCGCGCCGGTGACCCGGAGGTCGGTCGTGACGATCAGGAACGACGCACCGGGCCGCGGGGCGGCATCACGGGCGCAGTGCAGTACGACGCCGAGGCCACAGCTCTCGCACACGCGCTGCGGCGCGTCATCCGTTACCACGCCGCAGTGCGTGCAAAAGCGAGCGGCGTCCTGCCGTTGGTCGCGTCCTTGCGTAATCAGGCGAGTCATCCGTGACCACCAATCCGGATAATCGGCAGCCGTGCGCTGGTCTGTAGTGCTACTGGTCCTGCTCGCTGGTTGTGGCAACCACGACGTGGTGGTCCCGGCCCGGTGTACGGACAGCGTCAAGGTGATGAAGGCCGCCGTCGCCCGCTCGGCGCCGCTCGACGACTGCTTCAAGCACGCCGCCGGCCCCGCGGACGTGCAGACGCTGGGGGCGATCGTGATCGAGACCGCGCACGAGCTCGCCGACAGGGTCCGCACGACGCCGCACTCGCGCGCGGCGTCGGAGCTCGGCTACCTGGTCGGCGTCGTCCGCAGGGACGCGAAGGGCGTGCACTACGAGACGGGGAGGCGCGTGGAGCAGGAGCTGATCGGCGTTCCCACCAACACCCCGGAGTTCCGCAGCGGGCTCGAGCGAGGGTTGAGATAGCCTCACTGCCATGGCTGATCAAGAGCTCTGGGGCGGCGAGACCCGCAAGGCAGTAGACAACTTTCCCGTGTCCGGCGAGCGCATCCCGCCGTCGGTCATCCACTGGCTGGGTCGCATCAAGGGCGCCGCTGCGCGCGCGAATGTGGAACTCGGCAAGCTCGACTCCGGCATCGGCGAGCGGGTCGCGAAGGCCGCCGACGAGGTCGCGAACGGGGGTCACGACGACCAGTTCCCGATCGACGTCTTCCAGACCGGCTCGGGCACCTCGTCGAACATGAACGCGAACGAGGTCATCGCGAACCTCGCCGGCGAGGGTGTCCACCCGAACGACCACGTGAACATGGGGCAGTCGTCGAACGACGTCTTCCCCTCCGCGGTCCACCTGGCCGCGCTCGCGGAGTCGCAGGACAAGCTGATCCCGGCGCTCGAGAAGCTCGCCGACTCCTTTGCTGCCAAAGCAGACGAGTTCGCGGACGTGGTGAAGTCCGGCCGCACGCACCTGATGGACGCCGTTCCGGTCACGCTCGGGCAGGAGTTCTCCGGCTACGCGGCGCAGATGAGGCTCGGCGTCGAGCGCGTGAAGAACGCCCTGCCGCACGTCGCCCAGATCCCGCTCGGCGGAACCGCCACCGGCACCGGTCTGAACACCCACCCGGAGTTCGCCGAAAAGGTGCGCGCGCTCATGAAGGACGCGACCGGTGTCGACGCCCAGGCACCGGCCGACCCGTTCGAGGCGCAGGGCAACCGTGATGCGCTCGTGGAGCTGTCCGGGGCGCTGAAGGTCGTGGCCGTCTCGCTGACCAAGATCGCGCAGGACATCGCGCTGATGGGATCGGGCCCGCGCACCGGTCTCGTCGAGCTGTCGCTGCCCGAGCTGCAGAAGGGCTCGTCGATCATGCCCGGCAAGGTCAACCCGGTCATTCCCGAGGTGGTCCTTCAGGTGTCGGCGCAGGTGATCGGCAACGACACCGCGATCACGATCGGGGGCATGCAGGGCCAGTTCGAGCTGAACGTGCGCGTGCCGCTGCTCGCCCGCAATCTGCTCCAGTCGATCCACATCGTCTCGAGCGCGGCCACGATGTTCGCCGAGAAGTGCGTCGACGGGATCGAGGCGAACGAGGACGTGCTGCTGAAGCACGCCGAGTCGACGCCCGCGATCGCGACGGCGCTGAACGAGCACATCGGCTACGACAAGGCGACCGAGATCGTGAAGGAGGCAGTGGCCTCCAAGCGCACGATCCGCGAGGTGGCGATCGAGAAGGGCGTCGACGAGTCGACGCTCGACGAGGCCCTCGACCTCAAGGCGATGGCCCGGCCGCACGACCGCCAGACGGCCTGAAGCTGTTCGCGTACGGGTCGCTCGTCGAGGGCGGCGAGCCCTACGAGCTTGCCGGCTGGCGCCGAGTCTGGAACGTGGCCATGGACAACTCGGTCGACCTGCCTGGCTACAAGTACTACGTCGATGCGGACGGTACGCGTCCGGACGTGAAGGTGGCGTTCGTGAACATCGTCGAGTCACCGCGCGACGTTGTCCGCGGAGTCGTCCTCGACGCCGACCTGGACGCGCTCGACCTGCGCGAGCGCAACTACGAACGACGTGAGGTGGAGGCCGGACTGTGGGCGTACGTCGGCACGGCGGAGGCGCGCGGGCGCTTCGACGCGGGGCCCTCGGTGGTCAGCAGCGAGTACCTCGCACTCGTTCCCGCCGGTGAGGCGCCCGGCGTGCCGGTGTGGGACCTGCGCCGGGTCGACCTCGACTGAGCGCGGCCGAACGGCACAGCGCGATGGCGGTGAGCAGGACAGCGGCGTAGACGAGCACCGCCGCCACGAGAAGGGTCGCGGGGAGGAGCATGCGGGGGGCGTCGCAGGTTTCCGCAGAAATGCCCGGATTTCGAGCACTTCGACGGATGTTGGAAGCGTGCCCGCTACGCGACGGCCGACTGCTGCTCTTCGTTCTCGCCCTTGAGCGCGCTCAGTGGCACGGCGAAGTACGAAATCGGATGCAGCGCCGGGCGGACCGGCTCGTTGGCCACCCGCTGGCTCGCCGGCTTGAGGTACGCGACGCCGCCCAAGCCGCCGAGCGGTTGGAGCCAGCGCGTGACCGCGAGCGTGTCGAGTCCCGCATTCACCACGTCCCGGCGGGTGATCGCGATCGTGTCCTCCGGCGTCGCGATCGCGGTGGCCACGGGGAGGCCCGCGAGGACCGCCCGGATCAGCTCCGGGTTCGTCTGTCCGGCGTCCATCAGGTGGTTTTCGCGCTCGATGGCCATCGTTCCGCTCGACTGACGTTGCGTAAGCATCGACATACCGCCTTCATACCTGTAGCGTCGTCGGTCGGTCTGTCGAACAACGGGGGAGGAATGTGAAATGGCCGACAGCGTCTATCGCGTGACCGAGGTGATCGGGACGAGCCCCAACTCGTTCGCGGAAGCGGCAAAGAACGCGATCGAGACGGCGGCGAAGAGCGTCCGCGACCTGCGGATCGCCGAGGTGCTGCGCGAGGACGTCGTGATCGAGGACGGCGCGGTGAAGGCCTACCGCGTGCGCCTCGGGATCTCGTTCAAGTACGAGTCGAGCGAAGGGGAGTAGGCCGGGCGTCGCCGCAGCCGCTGCAGCGCCGTGCGCAGGTTGCGCGCGGGCGCGGTGAAACGCCAGCTGCGGCTGCGGCGAACCGACTCGACAACGTCCTCGAGGGCGCGGCGATGCGCCTCGACGGTCTCGACGTGCGCGACCAGCGCGGCCACGGCGGGATCCGCGTAGTCGCCCGAATCCGGCAGCCAGCGGCGCGGAATGTCGAGGTCGTCACATTCGACTGCCGCCGGCAGCCAGGCGAGGTAGCGCTCCGCGTCGGCGCCCGGGACCTCCTTGAACGATCCCCAGACCCACGGCAGTCGCGTGTGGATGGCGCGCAGGTAGCGCGACACGCCGCCCTCGGTCTCGGACAGCCACGCGAGGAACGGCGCGCCATCGCCGTCGTCGAACGGATTTGGCGGCGACGGAGCGACACCGGCCTCGTGCTCCAGCAGCGCCTCGCGGTAGGCGGTGCGCATCTGGAGGTCGATCGGAGTGCCGTCCGGCAGGCGGTCGTTCGGTGACGTGTCGGCCAGCGCCCGGGTGTGGCCCGCGGCGGTCAGCCGCTCCGCGTAGCCGGCGCACAGGCGGAGGGCGCCGGGCCGCTCCTCGGGCCGCGGCCACACAGCGCGGATCTGATCGTCGCGCGTGAGCTGGTCCGGCTGTGCGGGGTCGAAGGTGATGTAATGGAAGCAGCGCACCGGCTCGCCGGCGATCAGCGGCTTGTCGCCCGCCCACTCGATGTCGCGGTCGTGCAGGTGGAAGCCGCTCACGTTCCAGCCGTGTTCGCGCAGGACGTGACAGGGAAACAGCGCGGGCGCGAGCGCCGTCCAGCCCTGCTCCTGGAAGAGGCCGCGCGAGGTCTCGAGCAGCGAGTAGCGGGCGACACGCCCGGCCCACCACTCGACGAACGGCCTCGCCTCGGGTGACAGCGCCACGAGCCCCGTGTTGTAGGTGCCCGCGAGTACCACCATCTGCTCGGCGCCCAGGGCGTTCACCCGCCGCGGGGCGAGGCCCCGGGTCGACGGGTAGTGGTCCGGCGTCGCGTGAGGCGTGAGCGCGTGCGGGGTGAGCACCAGGCTCTCGCGCTCGGCGAGCTCCGCGACCGGCGTGAGGTCGTCGTAGATGCACACGTCGCCGTCGAGGAGCACGACGGTGTCGCCGCGGCCGATGAGGTGGCGCGCGACGTGCACCTTGAGCGCGCACGAGAGCTCCTTGACCGTGTAGGCGAGCGCCATCCGGTTGGCCTCCGCGCGATCGAGCCCCACATCGAGCGGGTGCAGCACCTCCACGCGCTCGTCGAGCTTCGGGTCCACGCCGCCGGCGTCGGGAATCAGGACCGCGAAGCGGCCGTCCGGATGCTGCTCGAAGAACGAGTCAGCTAGGACGCGCGCCTGTCCGAGGAAGCGCCGCGACGCGACGGTGCAGCCAATGAAGCTCATGCGGGCCGCCGCTCACGTTAACGACTTCTTCCGGACCTCCGCGCACACCACGGGTTCCGCGGAACACCGTGGCACGGGTTCGGCATCGTCTTCAGATGCTTGGGCAGCGGCGGCATCACGATCCCGGTCGACTGCGGGTAGCTCGCACCGGGCGGGCATGGCGTGCCCGTGAACTGCGAGTCGCACAGCACCTGGTTCGTCATCGACGGGTTCGGGTCCGGCGGGACGGTGGCGCCGCAGGTGGACTTCGTCGTCTGGAGCAGCGGGGGAGAGGACGTCGGCTGGCCGCCGCCCTCTTCCACGTTGCCGAAGAAGCAGTTGCTCGGCGCGGTCGTTGTCGTGATCTCGCCGAAGTCGCCGTTCGTGTCGTTGCCGAAGAAGCCGTTGTTCTTGAACTGGTTGTTCGCGATCGCGTTGCCCCAGTCGTCGAACAGGCAGAGGTTGTCCGCCCCCGCGATACCGCCCTGGCAGTTCTGCCCCGGCGGCGGCGTCTCGGTGTCGGGATACGGCACCAGGATGATCCCCCAGGCGCCGTTGTTCTCGAAGCGGTTGTCCATCACGGTGTCGTCGCGCCCGCCGGAGATCGACATGCCGGTGCCGGTCGGCCCGGCCGCCGCTGCGCCCGCGCCCGGCACGTTCGGGTTGTTGTTGTCGTGCACGTAGTTGTGCATGAAGACCCAGCACGACTGAGTGTGTGTGATCGGGCTCGTGCCGCCGTTCGGGCAGGCGCCGTCCTGTGGTGACGGCGAGTCGTCGTTGTTCTGGCTGTTGGTGTCGAAGCCGTCCTTGTTGTGGTCGAACTCCGAGTTCTTCACGATCAGGCGCCCGCCGGAGTTCGTCCCCGAATAGCCGAGCGCGCTGTACTGCGCGTGCGCGTCGTTCATCACCTGGTTGCACACCTGCCGGCACGCGCCGATGTAGTAGTCGGAGTCGTTGAAGTTGCTCGCGTAGGTGTGGTTCCAGATGCCGGGCCCGTTCGAGTTGCTCGAGAAGAGCCCGTACTCGGCGGCGGTGTCCTCGTCCTTGAAGAACGTGCTCGTGGCGTTGAGGTAGGCGCCGCGGAACGAGCCGAGCCCGATCTTGCCGCTGCCGTCGCCGCCGTTCCACCAGATCTCGTTGCCCGCGCTGCCCGCGCCGCCGAGGAAGTTGCAGACGGTGAGGTTCTCGACGCTCACGCCGTTCGCCTTCCAGACCATGATGCCGTTGCGGCCGAGCGGCTTGCCGTCCTTGCCCTTCGGGCCGAAGTCCTGGCGCTTCGCGGCGGAGCTGCACGCCTTGCCCCTGTGGCGAAGCGTGCCGTCGACGATCACCCTGTTGCGGTTCATCCCGCGCAGGTGGAGGTGCGCCTTCGCGATCACGACGCCTGCCGGCGCGTCGTCGTCCTGCGGGCCGCGGTTCTTCCGGTGGTCGGCACGCTCGTGGTAGACGCCGGGCGCCACGAGGATCCAGTCGCCCGGCCTGGCGTGATCGACGGCGGCCTGGATCGTGCGGTAGTGGCCGCGGTGGTGGTGGAAGGTCCCGACGAGCAGGACGCGGTGATGGTGGCGGTGGTGGTGCGCGGCGCTGGCGCTCGCCGGGACGAGGGCGGCGAGGAGGAGAACTGCCCCGATGGCGAGCACCCTGTGCATGGCGGCCGCGACTTTACGCCCGCACGGCGCGCGTTTCATGAGGCTTTGCCTACCTACAAATTCACGGCCACATACTTCGTCTCGAGGTACTCCTCGATCCCCTCGGCGCCGCCCTCGCGACCGAAGCCTGACTGCTTCACGCCGCCGAACGGGGCCGCCGGGTTCGAGACCATGCCCTGGTTCAGGCCGACCATGCCGGTCTGGAGTCCCTCGCACACGCGCAGCGCGCGCTTGAGGTCGCTCGTGTAGACGTAGGCGACCAGGCCGTACTCCGTGTTGTTCGCCGCGTCGATCGCGTCCTGCTCGGACTCGAAAGACGTGACCGGCGCCACCGGCCCGAAGATCTCGTCCTTCAGCAGCTGCGCGTCCGGCGGGACATCACTCAAGACGGTCGGCTCGTAGAAGTAGCCGCGGCCATCCACGTCGTGGCCGCCGACGATGGCCTTGGCGCCCTTCGACGTCGCGTCGGCCACGAGGTCGCGCACGATGCCACGCTGGTTGTCGTCGATCAGCGGCCCGATGTCGACGCCCTCCTCGGTCCCACGACCGACCTTCAGCGCGCTCATCTTCTCGGCGAGCTTCTCGGCGAACTCCTGCGCCACGCCGTCGGCCACGTGGAAGCGGTTGGCGGCGGTGCACGCCTCGCCCACGTTGCGCATCTTGGCGATCATCGCGCCACTGACGGCGTCGTCCACATCCGCGTCGTCGAACACGATGAACGGCGCGTTGCCGCCCAGCTCCATCGACACCTTGAGGATCTGGTCGGCGGACTGCTCGATGAGCTTGCGGCCGACCTCGGTGGACCCGGTGAACGACAGCTTCCGGGCGCGCGGGTCCTTGATCAGCGGCTCCATCACCTCGCCGGACGACGACGCGGTGATCACGTTCAGCACGCCGCCCGGCAGCCCGCACTCCTCGAGGATCTTCGCGAGGGCGAGCATCGAGAGCGGCGTCTGCTTGGCCGGCTTGACGACCATCGTGCAGCCCGCGGCGATCGCCGGGCCGATCTTGCGGGTGCCCATCGCCATCGGGAAGTTCCACGGCGTGATGAGGATGCAGGGCCCGACGGGCTGCTTCATGACGAGGAGCCGCCCGGCACCGTTCGGCGCGACGCCGTAACGCCCCTCGATCCGGACGGCCTCCTCGGCGAACCAGCGGAAGAACTCCGAGGCATAGGCGATCTCCGCCTTCGACTCGGCGAGCGACTTGCCCATCTCGAGCGTCATGATCAGCGCGAGCTCGTCGGCGCGCTCGGTGATCATCTCGAACGCCCGGCGCAGGATCTCGCCGCGCTCGCGCGGGGGCGTGTGCTGCCACTCGGCCTGGTGCTCGGCGGCGGCGGCCAGCGCGGCCTTCGCGTCGTCGGCGTTGCCGTCGGCAACCTCGGCGATCGTCTCCTCGGTGGCGGGGTCCTCGACCGCGATCGTGCCGCCCTCGGCGCCGTCACGCCACCTGCCGTCGATGTACAGCTGCTTGGGGACGTCCGCAACGACGGACCGCTCTTCCTGTGTGACTGTGCTCATGTCGCCACCGTTTCGTGTCCGAGTTCCTCCGATATGGCCACGTCGATCGAGTAGTCGATCGGCAGCACGATCAGCGACGGGACGTCGAGACCGAGCGCGTGGTTCAGGTGCTTGGTGAAGTCCTCCACCGACTCGCAGCGCCACGCCGGCAGGCCGAACGACTCGGCCAGCTTCACGAAGTCGGGGTTGGTGAAGTCCACGCCGAAGTGGCGGCCGAACTTCTTGTCCTGTTTCCAGACGATCGAGCCAAACTGGGCGTTCTCCCAGATGACCGTGACGAACGGGGTCCCGAGGCGCTTCGCGGTCTCGAGCTCCTGCGCGTTCATGAGAAAGCCGCCGTCGCCGTTCACGGCGACGACCTTGCGCTCGGGATGGACGAGCTTCGCGGCGATCGCGGCCGGCACGGCGAACCCCATGCCCGCGAGGCCGTTCGCGATCAGCACGGTGTTTGGCTCGTACGCCGGGAACATGCGGCCGATCCACAGCTTGTGCAGCCCGACGTCCGAGACGAGGATGTCCTGGCGGCCGAGCGCCTTGCGGATCTCGTAGAGCGCCCGCGGCGGCTGCACCGGGAACTGACCATCGTCCTTCGCGGCCTCGAAGCGGCCGAGGACGACGTCGCGCAGGCGATGCGAACCGCCCGAGTGCGGCACGTGCCGGCACTCCTCGCCGAGCCGCGAGAGCACGTGGTAGATGTCGCCGACGAGCTCCACCTCGGGCACGTAGTACTGGTCGATCTCGGCGGGCAGCGAGTCGATGCAGATGATCGTCTTGTCGCGGTTCGGGTTCCACGTCTGCGGCGACTGCTCTACGAGGTCGTAGCCGATCGCGATGACCACGTCGGCCTCCTCGAAGCCGGCCATCTTGTAGTCGCCCGCCTGCAGGCCGACCGAGCCGAGCGCCTTCGGGTCGTCGGCGGGTATGACGCCCTTGCCCATGAACGTCTCGGCCACCGGGATGCCGGTCGAGCGCACGAACTGCCGCAGCGCCGAGGACGCGTTCGCGCGCACGACGCCATTGCCGGCCAGTGCGACCGGGTTGAGGGCGCCACGGATGATGTCGGCGGCGCGCAGCAGCTCGCGCGCGGCCGGCTCGGGGAGCACGGGCTTGCGGCGGGGGAGCGGCTCGGCATCCAGCTGGCCCTCCATCACGTCCTCGGGCAGTTCGATGTGCGTCGCGCCGGGCTTCTCCGACTCGGCGACCTTGAACGCCTTCCGCACGACCTCGGGGATGATCTCCGGGTCGGCCAGGCGGGCGTTCCACTTGGTGATCGGCGCCATCAGCTGCACGGTGTCGATGTACTGATGCGACTCCTTGTGCATGCGCTCGAGGTCGCCCTGTCCGGTGAGCGCGACGAGCGGGGCACGGTCGAGAAAGGCGTCGGCGACGCCGGTCACGAGGTTTGTGGCACCGGGGCCGAGCGTGCCGAGGCAGACGCCGGCGCGTCCGGTCAGGCGGCCGTACACGTCGGCGACGTAGGCGCCGCCCTGCTCGTGGCGAACAGGTACGAACTGGATCGACGACTCGGCCAGCGACTCGTTGAGGTCGAGCGTCTCCTCGCCGGGGATCCCGAAGACGTGCTTTACGCCCTCGGCCTCGAGGCACTCGACGAATACATCAGAAGCTTTGCGTGGAGGCATGAATC
>JAICJV010000050.1 GCA_025928265.1 Thermoleophilaceae bacterium | reverse complement strand
TGTGTTCACACAGCGACGGCAGCTCCGCGTGGGCGCGGATCACGTCCTCGCGCATGTCCTTCGGGTGCGGGCTCGTGTAACGGATGCGGTCGATGCCCTCGACGGAGTCGATCATCGTGAGGAGCTCTGCGAACGTGGTCTTCGCGTCCCTGGGCAGGTCGCGGCCGTAGGAGTTCACGTTCTGGCCGAGCAGCGTGAGCTCGCGCACGCCGTCGTCGGCAAGCCGCCGCGCCTCCTCGACCAGCTCGTCCGCGGGACGGCTGACCTCGCGCCCGCGAGTGGACGGCACGATGCAGTACGAGCACCGGCAGTTGCAGCCCACCGAGATCTGCATCCAGCCCTGGAACTCGCGCGCGCGCTTGGGCGGCAGGTGGCCGGTGAAGCTCTCGAACTCGAAGAAGCCCTGCGCGGTGATGCTGTCGCTCGTCAGGAACTCGGCGAGCTTGGGCACCTGGCCCGGCCCGAATGCCACGTCGACGAACGGGAACTGCTCGAACACCTCGTCCTTCAGCGACTGAGCCCAGCAGCCGCCGACGCCGATCACGCGGCTCGGGTCCTCGCTCTTCAGCCGCTTGGCCTCGCCGAGATGGCCCACGAGCCGGTTGTCCGCCTTCTCGCGAATCGAGCAGGTGTTGAAGAGGATGAGGTCGGCATCGGAGCGGTCGGGCGCCTCCGTGTAGCCGAGCGACTCGAGCATGCCCTTCATGCGCTCCGAGTCGTGCTCGTTCATCTGGCAGCCGAAGGTGGTGACGTGGTAGCGCTTCACGGCCGCAAGATTAGACGGACGCCTTGACCGCGCGGAGGTGGAGGAAGCACGGCGTGCGCGTCCAGCGCTCGGCCTCCGCGTCCCACGCGGCTCGGAGGCTCACTTGGCGTAGTCGACCGCGCGCGACTCCCTGATCACCGTGACCTTGATCTGGCCCGCGTACTCGAGCTCGCGCTCCACGTCGCGTGCGATCCGGTGCGAGAGCAGCGCCGCGGAGTCGTCGTCGACCTGCTCCGGCTCGACGATCACGCGGATCTCGCGGCCGGCCTGCATCGCGTACACCTTCTCGACGCCCTCGTGGCGGCGCGCGATCTCCTCGAGGTCGCGCAGTCGCTTGGTGTAGTTCTCGAGCGACTCCCCGCGGGCGCCGGGGCGCGCGCCGGAGATCGAGTCGGCGATCTGCACGATCACGGCCTCGATCGTCCGCAGCGGCACCTCGTTGTGGTGCGCCTCCATGGCGTGCGCGACGGCCTCCGGCTCGTTGTAGCGCCGGGCCAGCTCACCGCCGACGAGCGCGTGCGGCCCCTCGACCTCGTGCGTCACGGCCTTGCCGATGTCATGGAGCAGCGCCGCGCGCGCGGCGGTGCGCGTGCTGGCGCCGAGCTCGGCCGCGAGCATCGACGCGAGGTGTGAGCACTCGACCGAGTGGGCGAGCACGTTCTGGCCGTAGCTCGTGCGGTAGTGCAGCCGGCCGAGCAGCTTCGTCAGCTCCGGATGAAGCGTGCCGACGTTCGCCTCGAGCACCGCCTGCTCGCCCACCTCGATGATCCGGTTCTCGATCTCGGAGCGCGCCTGGTAGTACGCCTCCTCGATCCGCGCCGGGTGGATCCGGCCGTCCTGGAGGAGCTTCTCCAGCGTGAGGCGCGCGATCTCGCGGCGGACGCCGTCGAAGCCGGAGAGGATCACCGCACCGGGTGTGTCGTCGACGATGAAGTCGATGCCGGTGAGCATCTCGAGCGCGCGGATGTTGCGGCCCTCGCGCCCGATGATCCGGCCCTTGAGGTCGTCCGACTGGAGGTTCACGACCGAGACGGTGGACTCCGACGCCTGCGCACCCGCGAGGCGCTGCATGCAGGTGGCGAGGATGTTGCGCGCGCGGCGGTCGGCATCGCGGCGCGCCTCCTCCTCGATCTGGTTGACCAGCTTGGCGCTGTCGTGGCGCAGCTCCTCCTCCAGCTCCTTCAGCAGGATCTGGCGGGCCTGGCCGGAGGTGAGGCTCGCGATCCGCTCGAGCTCGCGGATCTGCTCGCGCTTCGCCACCTTCAGCTTCTCGGCCTCCGCCATCAGGTTCCGCGAGCGGTCCTCCAGCGAGCGCTCGCGGCGCGCCGACTCCTCGAGTCGCACCTCGAGTGCTTCCTCCTTCGTGATCAGGCGCTCCTCGATGCGCGCGATCTCGGCGCGTCGCTCGCGCAGCTCGGCGTCGATCTCCTCGCGGAGGGCGGCGCGTGTCTGCGGGTCGGCGGCGACCGCCAGTGTCGGCGGCGGCGTGGTCGCCGCCCCGCCGCCTCCTTCAGCCGCGCGATCCGGCCCGAGTCTCTGCGCCGGGACCGGAATTGCCGCCGCGCCGGCCGCGGCGTGCCGCGGGGCGCGTGAGCGTCCCATGAGCACGACTCCCCCAGCCACTCCGCCGGCGACGAGCCCAGCCACGACTACGTCCAGCAGGATCTCCATCGGTGTCTCCACCCCGGTGCCCAGGCGCCGGGTCCGTGTTTGCGCTGTCAGGCGGTGCGGTCGGCTCCGCGAGACACCAGATGGCCTTCAAGGCGGGAGACGCCCGGGCGGGCGCGTCACATCACGGACGTGGGCTCCGGCTCCTCTCTCGCTCGTCCGTGCGTGATGTCTCGGGTGACAATTGCATGCTGAAGTTCAGGTCCCGCAGGCGAAAAAGCTCAATTTCCTGGTATTTCGTCTCGCGGCGGCCGAGCTGGCCGCTCGTCCTCAAGGGTAAAGACGAGCGGCCTCTTTAGCAAGACCGCGAGCGGTCAACAAGTGCCCGGAGTGACTACTTCTAGCCCAGCAGCAATAGCCGGACGCGTTCGGCGAGCGAGCGCGTCCGCGGTGTGATCGGAAAGCCCGCTTCGTCGTACTGAAGCGGAAGTGGCCGTCGCGGCATGACGACCGTCGTACGTCGGTCCCGCTGGTGGGCGGCACGCGCCGCGACGGCGCGAGCCCGGTCCTGCGGCATCGTCGGGGGGTTCATGCGCCTCTCTCCCTCCGAGCGGAGCCCTGTGCGTCCAGTGTTGGAGATCGGGCGAAAGAGCGCTGACGCGACCACTCGACGCGCGCCACGGCGTCGATCGTTGGCACAGCTTCGCGTTCCGGCATCTCTCCCCCGCTCTCGGTCCTGCACTGGGCCGTTGCACAGCGACCCGCTCAGTCCCGTTCGTGGAGCGCGGGATGTTACGCCTATCCGGACAGAACGGCTGTCTCCGCTGTTACATACCGTCGAACGGCGCTGACCTACGCGGCCGCTGCGGTCGGTTCCGGCTGCCCGTTCTGCTCGGGTTCGGCGGCGCCGGCGGGCGCGTCCGCGACGTTCGGCCCGGGGTTGACCTCCAGGCCGACGGCCTCGTGGACCTTCGCCTCGATCTCCTTGGCTACGGCCGGGTTCTCGCGCAGGTACGCCTTCACGTTGTTGCGCCCCTGCCCGAGTCGCTCGTCGCCATAGGAGAAGAACGAGCCCGACTTCTGGACGATGTTGTGTTCGATCCCGAGGTCGAGGATGCAGCCCTCGGACGAGATGCCCATGCCGTACTCGATGTCGAACTCGGCCTGGCGGAACGGAGCCGCCACCTTGTTCTTCACGACCTTCACCCGCACGCGGTTGCCGACTGCCTCGACGCCCTCCTTGAGCGTCTCGATGCGGCGGATGTCGAGCCGCTGCGACGCGTAGAACTTGAGCGCGCGGCCACCGGGCTGCGTCTCGGGCGAGCCGAACATGACGCCGACCTTCTCGCGGATCTGGTTCGTGAAGATGCAGAGCGTGTTGGTCCGGTTCAGGTTGCCGGCCAGCTTGCGCATCGCCTGCGACATCATGCGCGCCTGGAGGCCCACGGTCTGGTCGCCCATCGCCCCCTCGAGCTCGGCCTTCGGCGTGAGCGCCGCCACCGAGTCGATCGCCACGACGTCGATCGCGCCGGAGCGGATGAGCAGGTCCGCGATCTCGAGCGCCTGCTCGCCGTGGTCGGGCTGCGACACGAGCAGCTCGTCGACGTCGACCCCGATCCGCTTCGCGTACGCGGGATCCATGGCGTGCTCGGCGTCGATGAACGCACAGATGCCGCCCGCCTTCTGAGCCTCCGCGAGCAGGTGGTAGAGCAACGTGGTCTTACCGGACGACTCCGGGCCGAACACCTCGACGATGCGCCCGCGCGGCATGCCGCCGACTCCGAGCGCAAGATCGAGCGACAGCGCGCCCGTCGGGATGGCCGAGACGCGGACCACGGCGTCCTCGTCGCCCATGCGCATGACCGAGCCCTTGCCGAACTGCCGCTCGATCTGGGACAGCGCGCCGGTCAGCGCGGCGTCGCGGGATGCCGCGGCTTTAGCGGCAGCCTTCTCCTGTTCCTTGTCCATATCCACTCCTCGAAGTTGAGATCCGACCTTAGGAGTGGGTTCGGACGTACTTTTCTCCCCGAATTTGGCGCAAAAGCACATTCAGAAACGGGAGATGCTGCCTAGACGTCTGTCCAGATGCGTGGCCTCTTCGATTAAGGGGGCCCCCACCCCGCACGACAAGACGCAGCATGGGCGGCCATGGAGGCCGCCCGAGAGGACAGGCATCAAGGAGGATGATCGATGTCCCTTCGCATTCAGAACAACGTCGAGGCGTACAACGCGCATCGCAACCTCTCCAACACCGAGGGGAACCTTGCGACGTCGATGGAGCGCCTCTCGAGCGGCTACCGGATCAACCGTGCCGCTGACGACGCCGCCGGCCTCGCCATCAGCGAGCGCCTCCGTGGCCAGATCAGCGGCCTCGATCAGGCCCAGCGCAACGCGCAGGACGCGGTCAGCCTCGTGCAGACGGCCGAGGGTTCGCTGACCGAGGTCCACGCGATGCTGCAGCGCGTCCGTGAGCTCGCCGTGCAGTACAAGAACGGCTCGCTCTCGACCGCTGACCGCACCGCGATCCAGTCCGAGGTCTACCAGCTGGCCTCGGAGATCGAGCGCATCGGCTCGTCGGCCCAGTTCAACGGCATCAACCTGCTGAACTCGGCCCAGACGATCTCGTTCCAGGTGGGCTCGAACGACGGCGAGACGATCACGGTCTCGACGATCTCGCTCGGCTCCAGCACGGGCGGCGTCGGCTCGAACTACTTCGCGCTGTCGTCGACGGGCTCGGCCGACATCTCCGAGATCGACGCCGCCATCGACAACGTGTCGGCTCAGCGTGCGCAGTTCGGCGCGGTGCAGAACCGCCTCGAGTACACGCTGCAGAACGCGGCGATCTACCAGGAGAACCTGACCTCCTCGGAGTCCCGTATCCGCGACGTGGATATGGCGGCCGAGATGGTCAACTTCACCAAGCTGCAGATCCTGCAGAGCGCGGGTACCTCGATGCTGGCTCAGGCGAACCAGTCGTCGCAGGGCGTGCTCTCGCTGCTGCGTTAAAGCCGCTGGATGCCGTGAGGGGCGGTCCCGTTTCGGGGCCGCCCCTTACACGGCCAGCGCCACCCGCTCCAGCGCCTCGTACTTCGCGCCCTTCGGGCTGAGGCGCGAGCGATAGAGCGTGACCTCGCTCGCCACGAACTCGTCCGCCGGCGGGTCCACGTCGAGCGGCCGCGCCGTGTCCCCCTTCCGCACGCGCGCGAGCGTCACATGCGGCCAGAACGGGCGCTTCTCCGGCTCGTACCAGGGCTCCATGGCCCGCGACACCGCCGCCTGGATCTCCGCCGCGCAGCCGCCCTCGTCGACCAGGTCGAGGGCGAAGAGCCGTGGCCGGCCGCGGCGTGGCATCGGAACCACGGATGCAGCCCGCAGAGGGGCAGCCCGCAGAGGGGCAGCCCGCAGCCCGCCCAGCGCTTGCGCGATCTCGGGGAGTTCCTCATCGGGACGGTGTCCGATGAAGACCAGTGTCACGTGGAGTGCCTCGACCGCCACGGGCCGTAACTCCGGGCGCTCCGGAACGAGCGCGGCGAACGCGTCCCGCACCCCAGAAGGCAGATCCAGCGCTACGAAGAGCCTTGCAGCAGCCATCGCAGCATGTGCATCGCCACCGTGGTCGAGCGGTCGCGTATCTCCGCGCGGTCACCAGGTAGCCGCGGGTCCGCGGCAAGGACCTGGCCGTCGCCCGTCTTCACGCAGATGCACACGTAGCCGACCGGCTTCTCCTCGGTGCCGCCGCCCGGCCCGGCAACGCCCGTGATCCCGACGCCCACGTCGGCATCGAAGCGGCTCAGCGCACCGTCGGCCATCGCCTCCGCCACCTCGGGCGACACCGCGCCGAGCCGCTCGATCAGCTCCGGGTCGACGCCCAGCAGCGACTCCTTCGCGTGGTTCGAGTACGACACGACGCCGCCCAGCACGTAGTCCGACGAGCCCGGCCGCTCGGTCAGGCGTGCCGCGAGCAGCCCCCCGGTGCACGACTCGGCCAGGGCGATCCGCCGCCCGGTGAGCAGCTTGGCCACCTGGTCGTCGATCGTCGTGCCGTCGGTGGAGAAGAGCGTGTCGCGATGCCGCCCGCGGATGACGTCGAGCAGTGCGTCCCACGACTGCTCGGCGTCGGGCTCGTAGCGCGTGACCACCTCGACCTCGGCGCGCCGCAGGCAGGTGGTGATCTCGAGCCGGTCGAATCCGTCCACCTCGCGCTCGGCCACCCGCAGCGTCGCGGCGATCTCCGACTCCGGGATGCCGAAGAGGCGCAGTGTGTGCTGCCGGTACGTCGTGTGCCCGCCGGTCGCGGCGTGGAATTCGGCCGTGGCGACGGCGTCCGCCCACATGGCCTGGAGCTCACGCGGCGGGCCCGGCAGCACGACGACGGTCGGCCCCGCGCCAGCGGCGGGCGGTACCACCGCGCCCGGGGCCGTACCGACGGGCTGCAGCACGGCGCCACCGTCGGGAACGGTCGCCTGCTTGCGGGTGCCAGCCGCGACGGCCTCGGGGTCGGCCTGCCGCCAGCGGCGCGCCATCGGGGCGACGATCGCCGCGATCGTCGCGTCGAGCTCCGCATCGAAGCGCATCTCGTGTCCGTTGAAGCGCGCCACCACCTCCATCGTCAGGTCGTCCGCGGTAGGACCGAGGCCGCCGCTCGTGATGACGAGGTCGAGGCCCTGGTCGCGCATGACACGCAGCTGCGCGGCCATGTCCTCCGGCCGGTCGCCGACGATCACGATGTGCGCAAGCTCGACGCCCAGGTCCAGCAGCCGCTCGGCGAGCCAGGGGCCGTTCGCGTCGCGCACGCGCCCGCTGAGCACCTCGGTCCCGGTGACGACGATCCCGGCGCGGGCGCTCACCCGCACGGCCTCGTCTGCCCGGCGGGTATCGGCTTGGAGGCGACCTTCCCATCGCTGTGGAGCTGGAAGTCGTAGCCGACGGCCTGAGGTCCCTGCGGAATGTTCACGAGCTTGCCGTTGACCCTCACCTTCACGCTGCTCTTGCCGAGGTTCACGCGCAGGTGCTTGCCCTTGTAGTTCGCCTGCCCCGTGATCGTGCGCTGGTCGACCACGGGCGTGCCCGCGCCACGATCGACGCAGAGGTATGTGGGGCTTGACGGCGTTATGCGCAGCTTGATGGTCGTCGGCTTCGGCGGTGCGGTCTTCTTCGGTGGCGCCTTCTTCGGCGAGGTCTTGGTCGTGTGGCCCGGCGAGGAGGCGTTCTGGTCCTTGCTGCTGCCACCGAAGAGACCGAGGATCAGGAGGATCACCACGATCACGCCGACCGCGACGATCAGCGCCGTCCCCGGGCCGGGCGGCCCCGACGGCGCCCGTGAGCGCTGGCGATGGGGTCGCTGGCGCTGGCGCGCGGCCACCGAGTAGGGCTGGATCTCCGCCTCGCCGCGCGGCTCGTACTCGGCGCGGTATTCCTCGAGCAGCAGCTGCGGATCGAGTCCGAGGTACTCCGCGTAGGTGCGCAGGAACGTCTTGACGAACGTGTTGCCGGGCAGCAGCCCGAACTCCTCGTTCTCGAGCGCACGCAGGTATTTCGCGCGGATCTTCGTGGCGGATTCCACGTCCGCCACGTCGATCTTCTGGCGCATGCGCGCTTCCCGCAGCCTCTCGCCAATAGCCACGGCGCTAATTCTGGCGGAAGGGCACTACTCGGTGTCGGGAGCGCCCGACGCCGCCCCGACCGGCTCGTTCAGCGCGGCGAGAACGCGCGGGAGGTCGCCCTCGGTGATCAGCACCTGGCGGGCCTTCGACCCCTCGTAGCCGGAGATCACACCGCGCCGCTCCATCATGTCGATCAGCCGGCCCGCGCGCGTGTAGCCGACGCGGAGGCGTCGCTGGAGCATCGAGGTGGAGGCCGTGCCCATCTGCACGACGGTTGATATGGCCTCGCCGAGCATGTCGTCGGCGTCGGGATCGAAGTCGCCGTGCGCGTCCTTGTCGTCCTCGGACTCGACCGCCTCGAGCAGTTCCTCCTGCATCTCGGGCTCGCCCTGCTTGGCCCAGAAGCTCGTGATCCGCTCGATCTCCTCCTCGTCGATGAACGCGCCCTGGATGCGCGCCGGGCGCGACTCGGTGGCCGGGCGGAAGAGCATGTCGCCCTGTCCCAGCAGCGACTCGGCGCCGTTCTGGTCGAGGATCACGCGCGAATCGGTCTGCGACGAGACCGCGAACGCGATGCGCGCGGGGACGTTCGCCTTGATCATGCCGGTGATGATGTCGGCGCTCGGGCGCTGGGTGGAGAGGAGAAGATGGATGCCGACGGCACGCGACTTCTGCGCGAGCCGGATGATCGAGTCCTCGACCTCGCCGGGGGCGACCATCATCAGGTCGGCCAGCTCGTCGATCACGCAGAGGATGTACGGGAGGGGCCGCTCGCCATCACGTTCGCGGACGCGGTTGAGCTCGACGAGGCTGCGCGTGCGCGCCTTCGCCATGACGGCGTAGCGCTCCTCCATCTCCTTGATCAGGTTGGCGAGCACGTTCGCGGCGAGGCGCGGGCTGGTGACGACGGGCGTGAGCAGGTGCGGCACCTGCTCGTAGTGGTTGAGCTCCACCTGCTTGGGGTCGACCAGGACAAGCCGCACCTCGTTGGGCGTGGCGCGCAACAGAATTGAAGACAGCATCGCGTTCACGCAGCCGGACTTACCTGAGCCGGTCGTGCCGGCAACGAGCACGTGCGGCTGCTTGGCGAGGTCGGTGCCGATCGCCTTGCCCGCGATGTCCTTGCCGAGCCACACCGTGAGCGGCGACCAGCCCTTCGGCGCCTCCTGCCACACGTCGCCGAGGTGGACCATCTTGCGGTCCATGTTCGGCACCTCGACGCCGACGGCCGTCTTGCCGGGGATCGGGGCGAGGATGCGCACGTCGGTGGCGGCGAGCGCGTAGGCGAGATCGTCCTTGAGCTGGGCGACCTTCGACATCTTGATTCCCGGCGCCAGGCGCAGTTCGTAGCGCGTGACGTGCGGGCCGGCGACCGTGCCCACCACCCGCGCGTCCACGCCGAAGTAGCCGAGCGCCTCGACGAGCTGAGCGGACAGCCGCTCCTGCTCGCGCGTGTTGACCTTCGTCGCCCCGCTCGAGCGGCGCAGGTAGGACGGGGTCGGCAGCCGGTAGTCGATCTCCTCGGACTCGGTGACGGGGGAGCGCCGATGCCCCATCGGAGTGAGCTCTTCCTGAGTCGGCTCATCGTCGAATTCCTCTTGCTCGTCGAGCGGCGGCGGCGGCTCGAAGACCTCCTCCGACAACTCGGAAGCCGGCTCCTCTGCGTCTGTGTCCGCCTCTTCCCACTCCGGCACCGGCGCCTCGACATGAGTGGCACGGACGGTGGGCTCGACGTCCGCCTCCGTCTCGTCGAGCGGTTCCGCCCACTCGTGCGCTACCGGCGCCACGTACTCCGGCTCGCTGACGCGCCGGCGGGTCTCGTTCAGCCCCTCGCGCGTGGCGGCGATGATCCCGGCGATCGACGCGCCGGTGAGCAGCACGACGCCCGCCACGAGCAGGAAGACGAAGATGAGGTAGGAGCCGAAGCGCGAGAAGAGCGTGCTCGTGACGTAGTAGAGCGCCTCGCCCGCGACCCCGCCGTGGTGGCGGAAGTAGTCCGGGTGGAAGAAGCCGTGGCGCGGGGTGCCCGGCCCGATGCCGAACAGCGTGCCCGCGAGGCCCAGCAGGAGTGCAAGGGCGAGGCAGATGGCGCCGGCGCGGAATGGCTTGAGCGTGGGCAGGAGCGGGCGGAACACGATCAGCGCACCGGCCGTGAAGAACGCGATCGGCATGAGGTAGGCGACGCCGCCGAGCAGGAAGACGAATGCGTTCGCGAGCGCCTCCCCCACCTTGCCGCCGTCCCAGCCGAGGTAGAAGACGGGCGCGAAGAACGCCGCGAGGGCCACCAGGCCGAGGCCGATGAGGTCGATGTGATGCGGCTCGAGCGTGGGCAGCGCCGGCAGCTTGAACTCAGGCGCGGACCGCCGTGCGGGCTTCTTCGCCGGCTTGCGGGTCTTCTTGGGCGGGCTCTTTCGCTTGGCCATGGGCGGCGAAGCCCTTTTCGACGGCGGCTTCCCGCCTTCCTGCCGGTTACCCTCGGCGGAGTGCTCCGGCGCGCACTCCTCCTCGCCATCGCGCTGGCCCTCTTGGCGTCAGCCCCCGCGACCGCCGCCACGCGCGGTGACATCGTCCGCTTCGTGGACAAGGTCTCCGCCACCTGGGCGAAGCGCCAGGACCCGCGTGGCTTCTTCCGCGATCCGCAGACCAACCGCCGCCAGGGCGGCTACGGCAACGTGATGATCGGCTACGGCCTCCTGCGCGCGGGCGTGCGCGCGCGCGACGATAACCTGATCCGGTCGGGGATCCGCGGCGTGGACACCGCGCTCGGAGAGCCATCGTCGGCGCGCGGTGTGTTCGACCTGCTGGCGATGGCGACCGCCTACAACTTCGCGCGCAGCCACCTCGCGGACAACGCCGACTTCCAGGCCGCCAGGCCGCACTGGAAGCGCTATCTGCGCCAGACCGGCGCGCCCAACACCGACAACAAGGCTCAGCAGTGCATCCTCTCGCCCACCTGCTTCCACAACCACGAGGCGGTGGGCGCGGCCGCGGACCTCGAGCTGCTCCGCACGGGCCTTCGCTCCCGGCGCCCGCGCGCGCAGATCAGACGCTCGGCACTGAACGAGGTGGGTGTGGCCGAGCCCGCGTTCGCGAGCGGGACCGCGCGCATCCTCGGTCGTGGAGGGCGCTCGGGACTCGCACTGCTCTCGGACAGCGGCGTCTGGCCGCTTGCCTACCACGCGCTCTCGACCGCGATGCTGAGGCGCTCCGTGCAGCTGCTCGGCCGCCACGCGCCGCGCGCGGCCCGGCGCGCGCTCGGCCGGGCCACCGCGGCCCTGCGCGGCCTCATGGCGCCGGACGGGACGGTGGCCTATATCGGGCGCCGCCAGGAGGACCTGTGGTCGCTCGCCGCGGCGATGCTCGCGGGCGATCAGGCGGTGCGCGACCGGGCCTTCGACCGCATCGAGCACGCCTACCGCCTCACGCCACGCGGCCTGCCGATCGTCCCGCGCCCCGGCAGCGACCTGTTCTCGCCCCGCGGCGTCGACGGCAAGCCGATGACCTTCAACGGCCTCGCCATCTACCTCATGAACCTGGCCGCCGACGTGACCCCCTCCGAGCCCCCGCGCCGCCGCGCCACGCTACCCGCGGACCACAGCGGCGGCGGCTTGCTCGACAACACGCAGAACGGCTTCGCGGCGATCCGCCAGGGCAACGTCTGGTTCGCCGTCCACCGCCGCCGCCTCCCGCCGGACGTGCGCAACGACTTCGGCCTCGTCGCCGCGAAGTGGCGAAGCCCCGAGGGCGTGTGGGTGAACATCCTGCGCCCGCGGCCGATGCGCTTCGACGCCGGTGAGACCGCGGGGCCGGTGGTCGAGCGCGCCGGCCAGCGGCTCCTGCCGACGGGCGATTCGATCGCGGTTCGCCGGGGCGGGACCGTGGTGGTGACCGGGCACCTCGGCGGGCTTCCCGCGACGTTCACCTACACGCCCACGAGCCGGGGCGTGCGCACCAGCGTGCGCGCCCAGCCGGGCGACGTCGTCGTGTACACGGTGTACGGGCCCGCGGGCGAGACGCGCGTACGACACGGCGCCGTGTCGTATCCCTCCGGAGTCGTGAAGGCGAGCCCGCGCGCGCGGTCGGTGCACCTCGAGCCGGGCTTCGCGTCATGCTGCGATTCCCGCATGGTGGCGGCACGGATGAGCGTGCGAGCCCGCGGCAACGGGACCGTGAGCTTCACCGTCGCCGCGCACGGCCGGCTCCGCCCGCAGGCGCCCGCGAACGCAGCGGCGCCGTCGAACGACAAGCTCGCGTGGTGGATCGGGCCGCTGGCAGCAATCGCCGCCGTGATCCTCGCCGCGACGGTCAGCCGCAGCGCCCCCCGGCGGCGGCGCAGGCGGCGGCGCCAGAGGGCCTAAAACTCCTGTAAATCTCTCGGCAGAGGGCTCTTCGAGCCCTACCATGACCTTTATGAGCAAGCCGCGTGTACTGGTCGTCGAGGACGACAACGAGATCGCGGACGTGCTCCGCCGCTCGCTGCGCATCGAGGGCTACGACGTGAAGGTCTCCGGCGACGGCGGTCAGGCGCTCGACGAGGCAGGGCTGTTCGAGCCGGACGCCGTCGTGCTCGACCTCGGTCTCCCCGGCATGGACGGCATCGACGTCGCGCGCCGCCTGCGCCAGGACGGCGACGTGCCGATCCTGATCCTCACCGCGCGCGATGCGCTCGATTCGCGCGTCGAGGGGCTCGACTCCGGCGCCGACGACTACCTCGTCAAGCCGTTCGAGCGCGAAGAGCTGCTCGCGCGCCTGCGCGCACTGCTCCGCCGCCGGCCGCCGCGCGGCAGCGCATCGCTCGTGGTCGGCGACCTGCGCCTCAACCCGGACTCGCACGAGGTGTTCCGCGGCGATCGCCGCATCGAGCTGACCGCACGCGAGTTCGAGCTGCTCGAGTACCTGATGCGCAACGAGCGCCTGGTCGTGTCGCGCGAGCGCCTGCTCGACGACGTCTGGGGCTACGCGCCGCTGGCCGAGACCAACACGGTGGACGTGTTCATCTCGAACGTGCGCCGCAAGCTCGAGGCCGGGGGCGAGCCGCGGATCCTGCACACGGTGCGTGGCGCGGGATACGTGATGCGGGTCCAGTGAGGCGCCTCGAGCGACTGCCGGTCCGCTGGCGGCTGGCGCTCACGTCGGCCGGGCTCACGTTCGCGATCCTGCTTCTCTTCGCCGTCGTCATCGGCGTCTTCACCTTCCGCCAGGTCCGCAACTCGTTCGATGACGACCTACGCCTGACCGCGGCCTCGCTCGCCGCGCGCATCCACTTCGTCGGGCCGATGACGAGCCTGACCTACCAGCTCGGCGGCGACGAGGTCGTGCGCAACGCGGCAGCGGGCGATGCCGCCATCCGCCTTGTGAGCACGGGCGGAGAGACGCTCTCCTCAAGCGGGCGCGCGCCGGAGCTAGGCGCGCCACGGCGAGGCATGAGCGACCACGACGGCTACCGCGTGGCATCGCGGCCGCTCTACAACCTCAGCGGCCGTCTCGTGGCATGGCTCCAGTACGCGAAACCGCTGGCACACGTGCACCATACGGTCGCGCGCGTGCGCCTCTTCCTGATCTTCGGCGTGCTCGCCGGCACGGCGCTCGCGCTGCTGGCCGGCCTCGCCATCGCCCGCCGTGCGATGCGCCCGATCGCGAGCCTGACTGAGACCGCGAAGACCATCGCGCGCACGCGCGATCCCGCCGTGCACATGCCGCAGCCCGCGGCCGACGACGAGGTGGCCGATCTGGCCCGGACGCTGGAGGCGATGCTCGCGTCGCTCGACGCCTCGCGGGCCGAGACGCAGGACGCGCTCGACCGCCAGCGCCGCTTCGTGGCCGACGCGTCGCATGAGCTGCGCACCCCCCTGACCAGCATCCTCGCGAACCTGGAGCTGCTCTCATCGCAGCTCGAGGGCGAGGACGCCGACGCCGCCCGCTCCGCGCTGCGTTCCTCGCGCCGCATGCGCCGCCTCGTGGCCGACCTTCTGCTGCTCGCGCGCGCCGACGCCGGCCGCGTCCGCCGGCACGAACCGATCGACCTGCGCCGCGTGGTGAGCGAGGCCGCCGGCGAGGTGGCTCCGCTCACCGAGGACCACGAGCTCACACTGGACTTCGACGACGAGCCACTGGTGGTGAACGGCGCGGGCGACGAGCTCCACCGGCTCGCGCTCAACCTCATCCAGAACTCGCTCGTGCACACGCCGCCCGGCACGTCGGTGGCGGTGAGCGTGCGCCGCAGCGGGCACGACGCGGTGCTCGAGGTGGCGGACAACGGGCCGGGCATCCCTCCGGAGCTGCGCGAGCGCGTCTTCGACCGCTTCGTGCGCGGCGAGGGCGACCGGTCGGGCACGCACGGCAGCGGCCTCGGGTTGTCGATCGTGCGCGCGGTCGCGGACTCGCACGGCGGGCGCGTGGAGCTCCACACGAGCGACAGCGGCGGCGCGCGTCTCGTTGCGCGGCTCCCGCTCGCCGAGGCCCCGGCGACTACACCTCCACAACCACAGGCAACACCATCGGGCGCCGCCTGAGCCGCTCGTAGACGAACCGCGCGATGTCGTCGTGCAGGTGGTCCTGGAGCAGGCTGATCTCGCGGATCTCCTCCTCGGCGGAGTGAGCGAGCGACTCGTCGACCGCCTCGCGGATCTCGTCGAGCAGCTCCGGTGACCCGTCGATGAACGGCACGCCGCGGAAGATGATCTCGGGCGCCGCCACCGAGCGGCCGTCGTCGCCGGACACCGTCGCCACCACGATGAAGATGCCGTCGGCCGAGAGCATGCGCCGGTCGCGCAGCGCGATGTCCTCTGGGTCGCCGACGTCGACGCCGTCCACGAAAGTCACGCCGGAGCGCTCGCGCCGCCCGAAGCGCGCGCCACTGGCGTCGATCTCGAGCGGCAGTCCGTTGTCGCCCACGAAGATCGACTCGCGGTCGACGCCGACCGCCTCGGCCAGCTCCCCGTGGAGCCGCAGCCTGCGGTAGTCGCCGTGGAACGGCATCACGTAGCGAGGCTGCGTGAGGTTGATCATCATCTTGATCTCCTCCGCGTAGCCGTGACCGGACGCGTGGACGGGCGCGTCGCGGGCGGTGATCACGTCGGCGCCGAGCTGATAGATCCGGTTGATCGTCTGCCCCACGTCGCGCTCGTTGCCGGGAATCGGAGTGGCCGAGAAGATCACGGTGTCGCCCTCGCGCAGGTCGACGTTCGGGTGGTCGCCGTGCGCCATCCGCCGGAGCGCGGAAAGCGGCTCGCCCTGGCTGCCGGTGGAGATGATCACCATCTTGTGGTCGGGGAAGTCCTCGATCTCGCGGACTCCCACGAGCATTCCCTCGGGGATGTCGATGTGGCCCAGGTTGCGCCCGATGTTCACGTTCTTGCGCATCGAGCGGCCGATCAGCGCGACCTTCCGGCCGAGCACCCCGGCCGCGTCCACGACCTGCTGCACGCGGTGGATGTTCGAGGCGAAGCAGGTGACCACGATGCGGCCGCGGCAGCGAGCGAAGACCTCCTCCAGGTGCGGGCCCACGCTGGACTCCGACAGCGCGATGCCGGGCCGATCGACGTTGGTGGAATCACCGCACAGCAGGAGTAGTCCCTCACGCCCGAGCTCGGCGAGCCGTGCCATGTCGGCCGGCTGCTGGTCGACCGGCGTCTGGTCGAACTTGTAGTCGCCGGTGATGAGGATCGTGCCGAGCTCGCAGCTCAGCGCGTAGGCGAGCGAGTCGGGAATCGAGTGCGACATGCGCACGCCCTCGATGTCGAACGGGCCGGCGCTGAAAACCTCGCCCGGGTCGATCGCCTCGAGCGGGACGTCGCGCAGCCGGTGCTCGTCGAGCTTCGAGCGCACCATCGCGATCGTGAGCGGGCCGCCGTAGATCGGCGGGAGGCCGTGGTCGCGGATCTCGCGCAGAACGAACGGCAGCGCCCCGACGTGGTCCTCGTGCCCATGGGTGAGCACGATCGCCTCGATGTCCTCGGCACGCTCGCGCAGGTAGTTGAAGTCGGGCAGGACGAGGTCGATCCCGAGCTGGTCGGGCGTGGGGAACATCAGGCCGGTGTCGACCACCACGATCCGGCCGTCGTATTCGACGACCGTCATGTTCTTGCCGATCTCGCCGAGGCCGCCGAGCGGGAGGACCCGCAGCGTGCCGCTCACACCGCGCTCAAGAGTCCATGCCGGTCGAGCACCACGCGGATCTCCTCGGCCTCCTCGGGCGACGCCTCGACCATGGGCAGCCTGAAGCCTCCGACGTCATGTCCCAGCATCCGGAGTGCGGTCTTCACCGGAATCGGATTGACGGTGACCGCCATCGCGGCGAACACCTCACGAAGCTGATCGTTGATCTCATGCCGCTGGGCCGGCTCGTCGATCATCCGGCGCATCTCGCGCCCCACGAGGTGCGATGCCACGCAGATCCCGCCGGTGCCGCCCCGGTCGAGGCACTCGGCCAGCGTGTCGTCGTTGCCGGCGAGCAGGTCCATGCCGTCGATCGGCTCGATCTGCTCGAAGCGGGCCTGCTTCACGGCGCTGATGTTGTCGATCTGCGCGAGCTCCGCCAGCAGGTCGTTGGGGATGTCGATCACGCAGCGCGACGGGATGTTGTAGACGATGATCGGCCTGTCGGTGGCCTGCGCGACGGCGCTGAAGTGGGCCACGATCCCGCGCCTGTTGGGCTTGTTGTAGTAGGGCGCGACGACCAGCATGCCGTCGACGCCGAGGTCCGACGCCCGCTGCGTGAGCTCGATCGAGTGCCCGGTGTCGTTCGATCCGGTCCCGGCGATCACGGTCGCGTCGGCCGCCTCCGCGACGGCCAGCTCGAACAGGCGCAGCTTCTCCTCGTCGGTCATCGTCGAGCCCTCGCCCGTCGTTCCCGCGACCACCACGCCGTCCGAGCCGTTCTCGAGCAGGTGGTGGAGCAGCGCGACAAACGCATCCTCGTTCACGCGGCCGTCCGAGTCGAACGGCGTGACGATCGCGGTGATGATGCCGCCGAAGCTCATTCGATCGGCTTGAACGGATCGGGGTTCGGGTTGACGTCCTTCGGCTTGGCAGGGGGCGGCGGCGCCTCGCCCGCCGGTGGCGGCGGAGGCGGCGGCTGCTGCGGCTGCTGAGCGTTCTGCTCAGTTGCGCGCTGTTGCTGCTTCTCGTTGAACTCCTGGACGGTCTCCTCAACCTTGGCCTGAGCCTGTTGAGCGGCGACCTTGGCCTTTTCGGCGGCCTCGCGTGCCTTCTCCTTCCAACCCATACCGGCGATCCTACCTTGTCGTCCCGGGCATACTTGGTGGCGCAACTATGGCCACTGAGACGGACTACAGCCACAGAACCGCTGTTCAGAAGCTCGGCGTGAAGCCCGAGGACCGCATCGAGGTCGCCGGCGACGTCGGCACCGCGCTGCGCCGCGAGCTGAAGGAGGCGATCGGCCGCGGATTCGTCCGCTCCGGCGAACTCGACGGCGCCATCGTGATGGTCGAGTCGCTCGAGGAGGGCGCGCGCACTCTCGCCGAGTATCGCCCGCGCATGAAGGACACCAGCTACCTCTGGATCCTCACCCGCAAGCGCGGCCACGACGGCTACATCAACCAGATGCTGCTGGTCCCGGGCGCCAAGGAGCGCGGCCTGATCGACAACAAGACGTGCTCGATCGACGACGAGCGGTCGGGTATTCGGTTCGTGGTGCCGCGGGCGCTGCGTAAGAAGTGAGCCTTTGCACACTTATTTGACGTAAGCGCCCGTACCTTCCAGTCATGAACCTCATTCGGCTGGAAGACGGAACAGCTCTCGTCGTCCGGCCGATCGAGCCGAGTGACAAGGCCAAGCTCGCCGCCGGTCTGACGCGTCTGTCCGAGACGAGCCGCCAGCGACGTTTCCTCGGCCCAAAGCCGAAGCTGAGTGCATCCGAGCTTCGCTACCTGACCGAGGTCGACGGTCATGATCACCACGCGGTCGTAGCGGTGATCCCCGGCACCAGCGACCTCGTGGCCGTGGCGCGCTGGGTGCGCCTGACGAGCGACCCAGAGGCCGCGGACGCCGCGATCGTGGTCTGCGACGCGTTCCAGAACAGGGGCCTGGGCAAGCACCTGGCCCGCATGCTCGCCGATGCGGCGCGCGCCAACGGCGTCCGCCGCATCCACGCGACGATGCTGTCCGACAACCCGCCGGCGCTCCGGCTCATGCGGGTGATTGCGGCCCGTCTCTCCGACGGCGGCCACGACCACGGCGTGCACGAGCTCGTCGCCGACCTGGCCGCCTAGGCGATCGCCTGGATCGCGGGCACCAGCGCCACGACCGCGCACAGCACCAGCACTCCCAGCGTGGCCGCGCGGTGACGCTCGCCCAGCCGGCGGAAGACCACGCGCCCCAGCAGCTGCCCGGTGATCGTGGCTCCCAGCAGCACCAGCAGGTGGCCGGCGGGATGCAGCAGGTCGCCGATCGCAAGGGCCGCGATCGTCAGGAGCCCGGTGACCAGGAAGACTGCCGCAAGCGTGTCGCGCACCTCGGCCGGCCGTGCCCGGTGCCCGAGCAGGTAGAGCACCATCGGCGGCCCGCTCAGGCCGGTGCTGGTGGCGAGCACGCCCGACAGGAAGCCCGGCCCGGCCGGCGAGCCGCGCAGCCTCAGGCCCCTGCCGATCGCGACCACGCCACCAAGCACGGCCAGCGCGACCAGCACCTTCAGGACGTCCACCGGCGCATATCGCAGCACGACCACGCCGACCGCCATTCCGGGCAGGCCGGCCACGGTGAGGACGACGGCCGTGCGCTTCAGCACCTGCGGCCGCCGGATCTCACCGAGCACGAGCGCGCTCACGACGGGTCCCAGCAGCGCGAGCGTGGCCACCGACTGGTGGGGACCGTGGACGGCGGTGAGCACCGGCGCGGCGAGTTGCGCGAAGCCGGTTCCGGTGGCTGATTGCAGCAGCCCTCCCAGGAGGACGGCCGCAATTGACCAGCCCACTATTCGAACAGCAGGTTCTCGAGGCCGATCACCGGCGACTCGGTGAGCTCCCCCACCTTCCGCACGGCCAGCAGCACACCGGGCATGAACGACTCGCGATTGATCGAGTCGTGGCGGATCGAGAGTGTCTGACCCAGGCCGCCGAAGAGGACCTCCTGGTGGGCGACAAGCCCCGGCAGGCGCACCGAGTGGATCGGCTCGTGCACGTTGCCGCCTGCCTCGCGGATGAGCTCGGCCGTGCGCGCCGCGGTGCCGGACGGAGCATCGAGCTTCTTGTCGTGGTGGAGCTCGATGATCTCGCACTCGGGCATGTGCCTCGCCGCGAGCTTCGACGCCTCCATCATCAGCACCGCGCCGATGGCGAAGTTGGGCGCCACGAACAGGTTGGCGCTGCCCACGCCCTCGAGCTGCGCGAACGCCGCGCCGGTCGTACCCATCACGCAGTGCACGCCGGCCTCGAGGCAGAGCCGCGCGTTGTGAATCGCCTGATCGGGCTCGGTGAAGTCGACGATCACGTCGGCGTCGCCGAGCACGTCCTGCAGCTCGACGCCGAGCCTGGGGTCAGCGCGGCCGACGAGCGCCATGTCGTCGGCGCCCTCGACCGCCTCACATACGGTCGCGCCCATCCTGCCGGCGGCGCCCGAGACGGCGACGTTGATCATGCGGCGGCGGTCAGCTCCGGGTTGACCGACTCGAGCGCACGCAGGAAGCAGTCCTCGTCGGCGCCCACACCCGCGGCCGACATGCGGTCCGGCGCGAACAGGGCGGCCGCCAGCGTCTGGACCTCCTCGGCGGAGACGGCGTCGATGGCGGCGACGGTCTCGTCGAGCGACAGCAGCGGCACGCCCATCAGGAGCGACCCGCCGAGGCGGTTCATCCGCGTGAGCGTCGACTCGAGCGACAGCGCCGTCCGCCCCTTCACGTTCTCCTTGGCCCGCTCGAGCTCGTCGGCGCCGACCGGGTCCTCCGCGATCCGGCGCAGCTCGGCGGCGATCAGCTCCATCGCCTTCGTCACGTTGTCGGGCCGCGTGCCCACGTACACGCCCACGTGCCCGCTGTCGATGTACTGGCTCGAATACGAGTAGACGCTGTAGGCGAGGCCGCGCTTCTCGCGCACCTCCTGGAACAGCCGCGACGAGGTCGAGCCTCCGAGGATCGTGTCGAGCACGCGCAGCGCGAAGCGGCGTTCGTCGGCGCGCGGGATTCCCGGCCCGCCGAGGCAGAGGTGGTACTGCTCGGTGGTCTTCTTGTGAAAGCACGCCCGTGGAGCGATCGCCTCAGGTGCGGGCTGCGGCGCGGCGACACTGCCCTGCTTCGCGGGCGCATGCCGCTCGATCAGGGCCACGAGCTCGTCATGGTCGATGTTCCCCGCGGCCGCGAACACGAGGTTCGAGCCGACGTAGCAGCCGTCGTGGTAGGCGGCGATTTCGGGGATCGGCACGTTGCCGATCACTTCCGCGGTGCCGATGATCGGGCGGCCGAGCGGGTGGTCGCCGAAGATGGCCTCGCCGAGCACGTCGTGCACCTTCTCGGACGGCTCGTCCTCGTACATCGCGATCTCCTCGATCACCACCTGGCGCTCCGCGTCGATGTCGACGTAGGCGGGGTTCAGCACCATGTCGCCCATCACGTCGAGCGCGCGCTCGAGGTGCTGGTCGAGGAAGCGCGAGTACACCGACGTCGTCTCCTTGCCGGTGCCCGCGTTTATCTCCGCTCCCATGCCGTCGAAGATCTGGTCGATCTCGACCGAGCTGAAGCGCTTCGTGCCCTTGAAGAGCAGGTGCTCGAGGAAGTGCGAGACCCCGGCCTGAGCCGGGGTCTCGTTACGCGATCCTGTTCCGACCCAGACGCCCAGGGCAATCGAGCGCACCGAGGGCATCGCCTCGGTGATCAGCCGGATGCCCGAGTCCAGCTCGGTGATCCTGTGCTCTGGACCGCTCAGCGTTCGTCCCGCGCGTAATCCGGGCGCGGACCGCGGTCACCGCCGCGATCGCGGTCGCCACGACCGCCGCGATCACGGTCGCGACCGCCGCGGCCACGGCCGCCGCCGTCACGGCCGCCGCGTCCTCCGCGGCCGCCGCCGTCGCGCTTGTCGCCGGTCCCCATCGCGGCCAGCTCCTCGGCCGTCTTGCCCTGGATATCGGGGTCGTCCGCCAGCCGCAGGCCGATCCGTCCGCGCTCGCGGTCGACCTCGACCACGCGCACGTTGATCTCGTCGCCGCGGTTGAGCACGTCCTCGACGGACTCGGCCCGCTGGCCGGGCGAGATGTTCGAGATGTGCAGCAGGCCGTCGGTGCCCTTGGAGAGCTCGACGAACGCGCCGAACGTGGTGGTCTTGACCACCTTCGCGTTCGGGAACTCGTCGCCGACCTCGACCTCCTTGGTCATCGAGCGGATCCGCTCGACGAGGGCGTCGCCCTGCTCGCCGGTGGCGGCGTAGATGCGGATCGTGCCGTCGTCCTGGACGTCGATCTGGGCCTCGAACTCCTC
>JAICJV010000066.1 GCA_025928265.1 Thermoleophilaceae bacterium | reverse complement strand
TACGCATCAGCCGAGCGCGAGGCGACGGAGAACAGCAACACGCCCGACGGCGACAAGTGCCGAGGCACCGGCAGCACGGACACCACGATCCCGCGCGACTGCGGCGACCGCGTCGGCCGGCTCGACATGAAGTTCGGCTGGGACTACTCGACGCGCAAGAACTACCTGCGCCTGGGCGGCCACTACCAGAGCTTCACGGTCGGCACGCTCGCCAACTTCGTCCCGCCGATGGGCAGCGGCCAGCCGCTCGGCAACACCTACCGCAACTGCGGCTTCTGGGCCCCAACGGTCTCGAACCCCGGCGTCGACGAGCTGCTCGAGGCGGAGGAGCCGGTCAAGCCGAAGCGCATCCTCGGCCTGAAGAAGGGTCGCTCCGTGCGCATCTCGGGCGACTTCGACCTCCCGTACTGGGACTCGTGGAAGGACGCCGACCACGACGGCAAGTCAGCCGTGACCTGGAACGCGACGATCAAGCGCGTGAGGTAGGACCCGACGGGCAAGATGGCTAGGCGCGGCGCGCGAGCGCGTCGCGCTTGGCCTGCGTCCGCATCTCGGACAGGAGCCGCTCGAGGCGCGGCTCCGTCGTCATGTCCACGTGCGTCATCGCGGCGGCCACCGACGGGTGGACGGCGGCGATCAGGCGGTGCATCTCCTGGGCCACGGCGCGGTAGGACGGGTGGCCCTCCTTGCCGGAGCGCAGCTCGATGAGCTGCATGGCCTCGCGCGCGTTCATGTCGAGCACGTATCGCAGGCGGTAGCCCAGGCAGACCGCGTACTGCGCCTCCAGCTCGCGGCCCGCGTCGCGCAACTCGCGCCACGCCGCCGCCGAGACCTCGAGCGCCTCCTGGTAAGCGCCCGCGCAGCCGGCGAGGCCGATCTCCTCGGGCACGTCGGCGCCGAGCCGGGGCGTGAGCTCCTGCCACTGCGCCGTGAGCATCCGGTGGCGCTGGAGGTCGCGGAACGCGCCGTAGTCGGAGACAACCTCGAAGCGGTAGCGCAGCGCCTCGAAGCCGCGGCCCGGCCGGTGTCGGCGGTTTTCGCGAGCGCCCACGAGCGTGGCGATCAACTCGGCGCGCTCGTCGCTGTCGAGCCGATCGACCGCCGCGGCCACCTCGGACTCGCGGACCGTGGCCTGCTCCTCGAGGAGCGCGCGCAACAGGCGCGACTCGTCGCCGTCCACGTCCACCAGCGTCACGCTCGCGGGCTCCGGCTCGGCGTCGCCGTGCCGCAACCCCAGCCGCTCGGCAACCTCCTCGGCCCGCTCGCGCCGCGCGCGCAGCTGCTCGATCCACACGCCGCCGCGCTCCGGTCGCCGCACGCGCTGCAGGAAGCTCGGCATGACCTGCTCGAGCTCCTCGAGGATCATCGCGCCGTACGCCTGCGCCTCGGGCAGCGGGTGCGCGAGCAGGTGGAGGACGAGCGACTCGTACGCCTGCCCGCTCGCGAACACGCCCATGTGCGAGAGCGCGGCCGCGGGGAGCATCCCGCGGGTCAGATCGAGGGCCTTCGCGCGGACCGCCCGCCTGTGCGCGACCTCACCGCCGGCAGGCGCCGGCGGGAACGAGGCCGCCACCCAGTCGTGCACGCGCGCGAACGTCTCCGAGTAGAGCTCGAACAGCCGGTCCATCGCGCGGGCGTAGCCATCGCCCAGCTCCGGATCGCGCCAGTAGCGCCAGGCACCGCTGTCATCCATCGGCTGGTCGTACGCGATGTAGCGCGTCGACTGCTCGAGGTACGCCGCCAGCCGCGGCCGCTGGAGCACCTTCGTCACGACGTTCGAGCACCACTCGACCGCCACGTGCGCACCGCCGAGCTGTGCGACCGAGTCGTCGCCGTACTCGAGGAACATGCGCTCGTACAGCTCCGCCGCGCGCCGTCCCTCGACGCCTTCAAAACCGCCGGGCAACGCCGGTAAAGAGTCCGCGAACTCGTCGAGGAACAGCCGCCGCAGCGTGCCGCGGTAGCGCGAGTAGCGCGAGAACAGCGCGCCCTTGACCGTCTCCGGCAGGTTCACCAGCGCGAACACGGGCCGGTCGAGGTTGGTGAAATGCGGCTCGAGGCGAGCGCGTTCCTCAGGGGTGAAGGTCTCGACCGGGTAGTCCATCGCGGACGGTCGAGTGTGGCACGAGCGCCGGACTGCTAGGTGCGCAAAGCGGCCGCCGCGACCACGGCGCGGGACGGCACGAGCGCCGTGACGGCACCACGTGCGGCCGCGCGCAGACGGTCGGCCGCCGCCGGCACCAGGCCCTCGTGGAGCCCGAGCGACGACACCGCCTCCTCGGGCTCGTAGCCGCGCACCTGCAACGCAAGGGCGTCCTGCTGGCGCGGCGTCAGATCCACGCTCGCATAACGAGCCAGCTTGCCCACCGCCGCGGCGTGCACGTTGCCGTACAGCCACGAGCGCACGTCGATCGGCGTGATGCCGCCGAGCAGCGACGCCCACGCGCGGATCAGCCCGCGCTCGAGCGCGTCGGCGGAAGCCGCGGTATCGCCCAGGAGGCGGCGCAGGTAGCGCGTGAGCGGCTCGCGGTAGCGGCGCACGAGCTCCTCGAATGCGAAGTCGTGGCCGTGCCGGGCTAGCAGGGCGAGGCGCTCGTCGGACTGGGTCGAGAGGAGCCGCACTGACGACCTTGTCGGTGCGGCGTCGGCAGCGAGTTACGAATTTTGAGTGGACTTGGACACGTGTTCGTCCCGTGCTCTCGCATCGACGATCGACTCGCGCTCCGCGAGCCGGTTGTCGCGCCGCACCTGAGCTTCGCGCGCACGCCGGCGCTCCGCGTCGGTCTCCGCCTCGAGCTCCGGCACGGGGGAGGGCCGCCCGTCGTCGTCGAGCGCGACCATCGTCAGGTACGCGGTCGACACGTGCCGCACCTCGCGCGAGCGCACGTTCTCCGCCTCCACGCGCACGCCGACCTCCACCGACGTCCGCCACGCCGCGTTCACGGTCGCCCGGAAGGTGACGAGCTGCCCGACGTACACCGGCTCGAGGAAGGTCATGCGGTCCATGCCAGCCGTCACGACCCTCGTCCCGCAGTGCCTGATGGCGGCGATTCCCGCCACCTCGTCGCACAGGTGCATGATCTTGCCGCCGTGCACGTTGCCCCCGGTGTTGGCGTCGGAGATCCCCATCCAGTGGGTGACGATTGAGATCGAGTCGGACGGTCGGCGCGGCGCCACGAGGCGGTTAGTCTAGGTGGCTCCAGGATTTCGAAGCCTTAAGGGAGCACCCAGCAATGCCAGGACTTGGCGGTCGATTCTCAACTGTCGTGAAGGCCAAGATCTCGAAGCTGCTCGACCGCGCCGAGGATCCGGCCGAGACGCTCGACTACGGCTACCAGAAGCAGGTCGAGCTGCTTCAGAACGTGAAGAAGGGCATCGCGGACGTGGTCACGTCCAAGAAGCGCCTTCAGATGCAGCAGACCAAGCTCGAGCAGCAGGTCGTGAAGCTCGACACGCAGGCGCGCCAGGCCCTCTCGCAGGGCCGCGAGGACCTCGCCCGCATGGCGCTCGAGCGCAAGAACGTGACGCAGACCGAGCTCCAGTCGCTCGACTCGCAGATCAAGGAGCTCGAGACGCAGCAGGAGCAGCTCACCGAGAACGAGAAGAAGCTGCGCCAGAAGGTCGAGGCCTTCCGCACCAAGAAGGAGGTCATCAAGGCGCAGTACTCCGCCTCCGAGGCCCAGGTGCGCATCTCCGAGGCCGCCAACGGCGTCGGCGAGCAGATGGCCGACCTCGGCCTGGCGATGCAGCGCGCCGAGGACAAGGTCGAGGGCATGCGCGCCCGCGCCTCGGCCGTCGACGAGCTCGAGAAGGCCGGCGCCTTCGAGGACATCACGCAGCTCGGCTCGGGCGGCCAGGACGACATCGACCGCGAGCTCGCGCAGCTCTCCTCGGGTGCCGAGGTCGAGGACGAGCTCGCGAAGATGAAGGCGGAGCTGGGACCGGGCGGCGGCGCCGCCCCCGAGTCCAAGGGCGCGCTGGAGCAGGGCGAGGGAGGCCAGGCGTGATCGTCCGCATCGCGGAGGACAACCAGTACGAGTTTCCCGACGATCAGTCGGAGGCGCTCAACGACCTCGACAACCAGGTGGTCGAGGCCGTCGAGGCGGGCGACAAGGCCCGCTTCGAGGACCTGTGGGGGAAGATGATCGAGCTGGTCCGCAGCTCCGGAACGCCGGTGCCCGAGGACGAGCTGCTCGGCTCCGACGTGATCCTCCCGCCCGAGGACATCTCATTCGCGGAGGCGTCCCGGGAGTTCACCGGCGAGGGGTTGATCCCGGACTGAAATCGTTCGGTCCGCTCGGCCTGCCGCGGTCGCCCGTCGCGGCTGAGCGGCCCTCCGATTTCAGGGCTGGCGGCGGTGCAGCCGCGCGACGTTCGATCCCCGCCGGCGTGCACGCTCCGTGTTGCCGGCGGTGTCCACCGCACGCACCAGCAGCACGTAGCGCCCGCGCGGCAGCCGGGCACGCACGTTCAGCTTCCATCGCGCGCGCCCGCGCGCGAGGAGCTGCGGCGCGCCGCGCAGGCAGCGGCGGCGCTTGCCCAGCCGGCCGTTCGCGCCCAGGTAGCGGCAGTGGCCGCGCGCGACGCGCTTCCCGACCGTCACCGTCACCCGCGCGACGCGCGCGCGGCAGCCGCGGTCGCGCGCCGTGCCGCGCAGCAGCAGGCGCCCGTGCCTGACACGCGCATGCCCGCGCACCACGCTCCGGGGCGCGACCCGGTCCGCGCAGCCCGGCAGCACCGACGAAGCCACGGCTGGCTGCAGTCCCGCGGCAAGCGCGCCGCCTGAGCAGGCATCGGGCGGGGTCACACGCGGCCCCGTCCTCGCGTGCCCGGGCGACTTCGCGGATGACGCCGGGAACACGTTGAGGTAGTAGCGCGCGACGGGACAGCCGTGCGGGTCGAGCACCATCATCCCGCGCGTGGTCACGTCTGGCCGTTGCTGGGGCTGGCCGTCGTAGTCCATGAACACCCCGCTGCGATCGACGGCGCGCGACCCGAAGCCGGCGGTGGTGGGCGCGCCGATCGTGGTGCCGTCGGCGAGGAGTGCGCCCGCGGCGCCCGTCGGCCAGCGCGCGAGTGAGCCGTCGGGCAGCACGAAGCGGCCGGCGTCGACCACGTGCGCGATCGGATCCGGCGACGCGGCGAGCATGGCCGCCGTCGCGTTCGCGACGTCGTTCCCCCCGGTCGGGCCCACCGACTCCGACTCGAGCTTGTGCCCGTGGCCGTGCATGTCCTGGTAACACGGGTCGCTGAAGAGACCGGGCGTCCCGCTCGCGAATCCCCACGCTGGGATCAGGTAGCCGATCAGGTCGTCGGCGAGCCCGACCTGGAAGCGGAACGGCGCACGCGCGTGCCACGTCGGCACGGCGGGGTTCGGGCGGTCGCAGCTCTCCTCGTCGATCCCGAACGGCGATCCCAGCATGAGAGCCGGGAACGACTCCGCCGGATTCTGGATGAGCTGCAGATCGGGGCCGATGTCCGAGTAGCCGACGAACGTCCGGAACGAGTTCGACACCGTCGGAACGATCGACCCGTTCGGCACAGGCGCCACCGGATTGCCTGAAGCGTCGCACGCGTAGCCCTGGCGGCGGCCGAACTCACCCGCCGCGGCGAGCGCCACGAAGCCGTTGTTCTCCAGCGGCACGCAGATCTGGCGGCGATGCAGCACCACGTCGCCGGGTCGCAGCCGCGTGGCGGTCTGCGCGGCATCCGACGCCACGGCGGCGAACCGCGCACCCGTGGCCTGCGCCTGTGTGTACTGCGTCGCGACGCTCGTGTGGTTCTCCGATCCGTTCGGCACCACCGGCGGCTCGGTCTGCGGGTCCTCCTCGGAGCCGTTGTCGCCCACGAGGTACATGGCCATCCCGGGGTGCCCCGCGTCGAACGAGCGCTCGAGGGCCCCCGGCCAGTCGGAGCTGATCTCGGCGCCGGCGTTGCCCATCTCCTGGTTGTGCGCGGCCACGCTCACGACCGTGAAGATCGGCGTGCCGCCATTCGCGCGCGCCTGGAGCACGCCCATCTTCGGGTCGACCGCCGCGATCCGGTCGTCGTTCGGGAGCGCCACCGCCGTCGGGAACTGGTCCGAGATGCGCTGCGACAGCCCGGTCAGCAGCGGGTAACGGCTACCGCTCGCGCCGTCGGGGATCGGGCTCTCGACCTGCTTCGCGTAGAGACTCGCCGGCCGCAGCGAGTGCACGGAGTCGGCGGCCGCGTGCGCGATCGCGTCGGCAACCCAGTCCATGTAGTACTCGTCGATGCCCGACCGCAGCCCCACGCCGACGGGCGTCGTGATCGGGCCGAACAGGCCGATGCTGTCCGGCGAACTCTCGTTGTGGTTGGCGCTCACGACGAGGTCCGCGTCCACGCCGTAGTCGCGCCTCAGGACCGTGCGCGCCTCCTCCGTGTAGAAGTCGAACAGCCCGATCTGATCCACGGACGCGTACACGAGCGGCCTGTGCCGGCCGTCCGAGAGCGCCACCGCCCGCACGTCGATGTCGTCGTGCACGCCGGTTGCGGGTCCCTTGTTGTTGTCCGCGTAGATCCCGTCCCAGCGCCCGTTGGCGTTCGCGTCGCAGAACGGCTCGCCCGGATCCCACTGCCCGTTCGCCGGTTTGTTGTCGATGAACGGCTCCTGGAGGGCGAAGCGGCCGTGATCGGGGAACGCTGCGCAGACCGTGGCGAAGGCGGGCGCGAACTTCGCGTTGGCGGCATCGGCCGCAGGCGAGGGCCAGGTGGGCGGCGTGATCAGCTGGCGCCCGGCGCCCGCCTCGAAGCCGGCGGCGGATGCGCTGGGAGCGAGCGCGAGCAGCAGGAGGGCCACGCCCATCAGAACCGCGATCCGCCGTCCCCCCACGGCGCCGCAAACTAGCGCGCGCCGCGCGGCGAAGCGCCATACTCCGCCGCGCTCATGGGAGGAGCGAGGGGTAAGAGGGGAGCGGCGATCGCGGCGCTGGCGCTGGCCTTTGCGCTGCCCGCGGCCGCGCAGGCGTCGTTCCCGTACGCGCCCGGCGGCGACGTGCACGACCCGTCGACCTGGCACATCTCGCCGCCCACGGCGCCGAACGACTTCGACGCGACCGAGTTCAAGGGCCTCGCGACACCGGAGTCCGGCAACACGCCGGTGAACAACCAGCAGGACGAGCTGTGCGGCATTCGCGGCGACAGCACGTACGACCTGGCCACCACGCAGCCGGCGGGAAGCTGCGCGACCGGTGCCGTGCACACCGCGTGGAACGTCACGACCGGCCGCCCCGACGTCCTGATCTCGGTGCTCGACTCCGGGATCGAGTGGAACAAACAGGACGCGATGAGCGACCTGCGCTTCAAGGTCCACCTCAACAAGGGCGAGCTGCCCGAGCCGCAGGTCGGGAGCACCGCGTACGGGCAGACGGGCGCCGACTGCTCCAAGTTCACCGCCGGTGGCTACGACGTCAACGGCGACGGCGTCTTCAACGTCATGGACTACGCGTGCGACCCGCGCATGGCGGACGCGCTCGCGGACCACCGCCGCCACGGCCCGCCCGACTTCCTCACCCCCGAGGACCTGATCATCGAGTTCTCGAACCACGACGACGCCGACCACAACGGCTACGTCGACGACATCGCCGGCTGGGACTTCGTCGACGACAAGAACGACCCCTTCGACGACGTGCAGTACGGCCACGGGACCGGCGAGGCGCGCGACTCGAACGCCGAGGCCGACAACTCGGGCAGCCTGGGCACGTGCCCGAACTGCATGGTGCTGCCGCTGCGTGTGGGCGAGTCGTTCGTGGCCGACGCCAATCGCTTCGCCGAGGCCGTCCTCTACGCCACCGACAGCGGCACGAGCATCGTGCAGGAGGCGCTCGGCACGCTGAACGCGCCGAAGTTCGCGCGCCAGGCGATCGACTACGCGTACAACCACGGCGTCACCGTCATCGCGTCGGGCGCGGACGAGGCCGCCGAGCACCACAACCAGCCGGGCGCGCTGCCGCACACGATCGTCGTCAACTCGGTGCGCAAGTACGACTCGACCTTCACGAGCGTGCCGAAGTCCTACCTGCAGTTCAACGGCTGCACGAACTTCTCCACGCGCATAACGCTGGCGGTGCCGAGCACCTCGTGCTCGTCCGAGGCGACCGGTCGCAGCTCCGGCATCGCGGGCCTGATCTACAGCGCGGCCATGAACCGGCACGACGCGGGCGACCTGCCGGCGAGCTCCGACTCCGGCTGCAGGCGCGTGAACGACACGCCGTGCGTGATCACGCCGACGGAGGTGCGCGAGCTGATGGCCTCGGGTCACATCGGCGGCGGTGCGCCGGCGGACGAGGGCGACGGCGGCCAGGCCGACGACGTGCACTTCGCGGACTCGGGCACGGACTGCACCACGGGCGTGCCCACCTGCACCGACCCGAACTCCAACAGCGTCTTCAACCCCGACCAGAACCTCGGGCTGGTGCTGCCGCTGCCGAAGACCACGCGCTACCACGCGCGCAAGGGCTTCGACGAGTTCTACGGCTACGGGCGGCTCAACGCCTACAACGCCGTGCACGCCGCGGCAGCGGGCACGATCCCGCCCGAGGCCGACATCACCTCACCCGACTGGTTCGAGCAGGTGGACCCGACCAAACCGTCGTTCGCCGTCAGCGGCTTCGTTAACGCGCGCGGGAGCGACTACACCTGCAAGGTCGAGATCGCGCCCGGCGGCCAGCCCGACAACACCACCGATTTCCACGCCGTGGATTCGGACTGGTGCGACGGCGCCACTCACCGCAGCGCCGCCCACAGCGGGGTGCTCGCACAGGTGACCACGTCCGCGCTCAAGGCGGTCTATCCCGCGGGCAACCCGTCGTCGTGGGACGGCAACGAGAACGGCGGCCTGCCGGCGCAGACCTCGAACGGACGGCCGAACACGATGCCGTACGCGTTCACGGTGCGCGTGGTGGTCACGACCGTGGGCACGAGCCCGCAGATGTCCGGCGAGGACCGCCGCCAGGCGTTCCTGCACCGCGACAAGGACATGCTGCCCCACTTCCCGATCGAGATGAAGTCCGACGGCGACTCGAGCCCGCTGCTCACAGACCTCGACGGTGACAACCGCAACGAGCTGGTCGTGGCGAACTCGGACGGCATCGTCCACGCCTACCGGCCCGACGGCTCCGAGCTGCCCGGCTGGCCGGTGCACACGCGCGCGCTCGCGCCCGACCACTCCGCCGCGCGCGCCTACAGCGCGAGCGACGGCGTCGGGACCGGCCACTACCACGCGGTGCTCGGCGCGCTCGCGGCGGGTGACCTGTTCGGCGACGGCCGCCAGGAGGTCGTGGCCGACGACAACGGCGGCAACGTCTACGCCTGGGACGAGCACGGCAACGAGGTGTTCCACGCCGAGGCGAACCCCGCTTTCTCCGGCGCGCCGCTGACCGAGTTCAACACGGTCCGTCAGGGCCCGCGCGACCGCACCGAGCACGGCTTCCTCTCGTCGCCGGTGCTGGCCGACCTCGACGGCGGCGGCCTCGACGTGATCGCCGCGGGCGACGATCGCCACCTCTACGCGTGGCACAGGGACGGCTCGGCGGTGCATGGCTTCCCGCTGCTGGTCGAGGATCCGGACAAGGTCGCCTCGGTGGATCCGGCCACCGGCCACATCACGTTCAACTCGCACGCCAGTGCCAACCCCGGGATCGACGAGGACCAGGGCAAGATCATCGACACGCCCGCGGTCGCGAAGGTCGACGGCGCCGACAAGCCACCGACGATCTTCCTCGGCACGAACGAGGAGTACGCGACCGGCAGCGGCAACGAGGGCGACATCAACGCCGGCCTCACCGCCGCGAGCCTGGGCGTGATCGGCCAGACCGGGGTGCTCTCGTTCGCGAACGGCCGCGCCTACGCGATCAAGCACGACGGCGACGCCGGCGGCAGCCCGTTCGTCGCGGGCTGGCCGAAGAAGATCGGCATCATCGACGCCGGGCTGCTGCCCGACGTGGGCGAGGGCGTGAACGGCTCGCCGGTGGTCGCGCCGATCACCTGCCCGAGCGGGGGACAGGGGATGAAGGTCGCCGTGGCGCCGGACGCCGGGCCGGGCTACGTCTTCAACCCCGACGGCAGCTCGTGCTACGGCCAGGACGGGAGCGGCCATGACAACACGCTCGAGACCGACATCGCCGTCACCAGCCCGCAGAAGTACGACACGCCGACGTTCCCGGCGGTCGGCTACCCCGCGTTCGGCACGCTCGAGACGAGCGCGCCGGAGCCGGACATCTTCATGCCCACGACCGGCCTGATCCGCGCGCTCGACGTGGTCGCGCCGGAGTACCAGGGCGGCCAGGACTTCATCGGCGGCTGGAACGCGAGCACGGGTCAGTTCCGCGCCGGCTACCCGTCGCCGGTCAACGACCTCCAGTTCCTCACCGGTCAGGCGGTGGGCGACGTGGCGAACATCCCCGGCACCCAGCAGGTGCTCGGCGGCACGGCCTCGCTCGACCTCCAGGCGCTGAACTCGGCAGGCACGCCGGCGAGCAGCGCGTGGCCGAAGCTCACCGCCGACTGGACGGTGGCCACGCCCACGCTGGGCTCGTTCGGCACCCTCGACACCGACGCGAGCGCACACAAGGTCGTTGTTTCGGTCACGCGCGCGGGCGAGCTCGCGGTCTACGACACGCCCGCCTCCGCGTGCTCGCCCAGCTCCTCGCCGCGCTTCCACCACGACAACGCGAACTCGGGCGACTACACGCGCGACGCGGTGCCGCCAGGCAAGCCGTACGACGCCTCGCTCGCGGGGGATTCGATCACGTTCAAGGCGCCGGGCGACGATCTGCTGTGCGGCCAGGCGAAGGGCTACCAGCTCGTGAGCTCCAACCGCCCGGTCGGCGCCTCCGACCTCGCCGGAACGCCGGTGACCGACGTGGCGTGGGATCCCGGCAGCACGCACAGCGTGACCGCGACGGGCGGGCGCTACTTCGCGCTTCGCTTCGTCGACGACCAGGGGAACGTCGGGCGCACCGTGACCTTCGATCGCGGCGGCGGAGCGGGCGGCGGCGCTCCGGGCGGGGGCGGCCCGGGTGGCGGGAAGCAGTCCGCCGCGGCCGGATGCAGCGACCACGCGCGTCCGGCTTCGACTCATCTCCGGCGGCACGGTAAGCGCCTGACCGGCCGCGCGCGCGACCACGGTTGCGCCGGGCTCAGGAGCGAGCTCGTCTCGGTGGCGAAGGTGCGCGGAACCCGCTGCCGGTTCGTCACACGGAAGGGTCGTTTCACGAAGGCGCGGTCCTGCCGGCGGCCGGTGCTGCTCAAGGCGCACGGCACACGCACCTGGACGCTGAAGCTGAAGCGTCGCCTGCCGCCCGGGACCTACCGCGTCGTGGCGCGCGCCGTCGACGCCGGCGGCAATCGCGAACGGCCTGGGCACCGCAACAAGCTGAAGTTCCGACTCCGGTGATCCGGCGGGCGCTATTGACCGCGGCCGTCGCGCTCGCCATCGGCGCGAGCCCCGCGGACGCGCAACTGCTCGGCGGCAACGAGCAGCCACCCCAGCCGTACGGTCAGAACGACGCGGGCGGCTTCCGCAACGTCCTGCCGCCGGGCGAGAACGGGCTCGACAACATCGTGCAGTTCGGCCAGTTCGAGGCGAGCGGCAAGCGGCCGCCGCACTTCGACGATCAGCTCGGGCTGTACACGAACCTGCTGTACGCGTCGCCGGCGCTCCGCCATGACCAGATCGCCGACTACTTCAAGGACGCCACGTTCGGCGTCCGGCCCGACGACGTCGAGTCGGTCATCCACCCGCGTGCGGGCGTGACGATCGTGCGCGACAAGGGCTACGGCGTGCCGCACGTCTACGGCGACACGCGCGGTGACGTGATGTTCGGCGCGGGCTACGCGGCCGCCCAGGACCGGCTGTTCCTGATGGACGTGCTGCGCCACACAGGCCGCGCGGAGCTGTCGTCGTTCATCGGCGGCGCGGCGTCGAACCGAGAGATGGACCGCACGCAGTGGCAGCTGGCGCCGTACACCGAGGCCGACCTCCAGGAGCAGATCGACCGCGCGCAGGAGGTCTACGGCCAGCGCGGCGCCGTGCTCCAGGACGACTTGTCCAATTACGTGGCCGGCATCAACCAGTACATCTCGGAGGCGCAGCTCGACCCGACCAAGAAGCCGGCCGAGTACACGCTGCTCAACATCCCGCTCCAGCCGTGGAAGGGCACGGACGTGATCGCGACCGCGTCGCTGATAGGCGGGATCTTCGGCAAGGGCGGCGGGCGCGAGCTGGACTCCGCGCAGACGCTGCAGGCCTTCCTCAAGCGCTTCGGTGCTCGCGGCGGGCGGCGCGCCTGGCTCGACTTCCGCGAGAAGGACGATCCCGAGACGCCCAACACGATCCTGAAGCGCGCGTTCCCGTACGAGACGAACAGCCCGTTCTCGGGGCGCGGTCTCGCCATGCCGGATCCGGGGAGCGTGAAGGAGACGCCCGCGGCGCCGCCCGTCAACTCGAAGGCGAAGACGCAGACGAAGAGCGCGGCGGTCGGGGCGCTCGGCTGGGACCCGCGCGCGATCCTCGCCCATCAGCACCAGTCGAACGCGCTGCTCGTGTCGGCGAAGAACTCGACCAACGGGCATCCGATCGCCGTCATGGGGCCACAGGTGGGCTACTTCACCCCGCAGATCCTGATGGAGGAGGACCTTCACGGCCCCGGCATCGACGCGCGCGGTGCGGCCTTCCCGGGCGTGAACCTGTACGTCGAGCTCGGTCACGGGCGGGATTACGCGTGGAGCGCCACCACGGCGAACTCCGACAACATCGACACGTTCGCCGAGCGGCTCTGTCAGGACGACTTCCACTACATGTGGAAGGGCAAGTGCCTGCCGATGGAGAAGCTCGATCGCACCAACTCGTGGGTGCCGAATGCACTCGACTCGACTCCGCCCGGCTCCGAGACGCTCACCTCCTACCGCACCGTGCACGGCATCGTGATCGCGCGCGGGACGGTGAAGGGCAAGAAGGTGGCGTTCACCTCGTCGCGTTCCACGTACTTCCACGAGGCGGACTCGGCGCTCGGCTTCTCGGCGCTCAACGACCCGGGCCAGGTGCACGACGTCGCGTCGTTCCAGCGCGCGGCGGCGCAGATCAACTTCGCCTTCAACTGGTTCTACGTCGACGCGAAGGACATCGGCTACTACCAGTCGGGCTGGTATCCGGAGCGCAGCCGGCGGACGTCGCCCGACTTCCCGATCTGGGGCACCGGCCCCTACGACTGGCAGAAGTTCAACCTCGACCTGCACCAGGAGGCGCTGCTGCCGTTCGCCGCGCACCCGCACGTGAAGAACCAGCCCTACCTCGTGTCCTGGAACAACAAGCAGGCGCGGAAGTGGGCCGCTGCCGACGACAACTACCACTACGGGTCGATCTTCCGCTCGCAGCTTCTCAGCGACAAGATCCGCTCGAACCTGAAGGCGCACCGCAAGCTCACGCTCCAGCGCCTCGTGCAGATCATGGAGGAGTCCGCCACGCAGGATCTGCGCGGCGTGAAGCTGCTGCCCGTCCTGTTGCGCGCGGTCGGCAAGCCGAAGGACCCGAAGCTGCGCGCCGCGATCAAGCTGCTGAACGACTGGCGCCACCGCGGGTCGCATAGGCGCGACCTGAACAAGGACGGCCACTACGACGACGACGCCGCGGTCACGCTGATGGACGCCTGGTGGCCGCTCGTCCGCAAGGCCACGTTCGAGCCGCGGATGGGCAAGCGGCTCTACAGCCAGATGCTCAAGATGCTGCCGCCCGACGCGGCACACTCGTCGATCTTCCACGAGCCGCCGTATTTCGAGATCGACTGGTGGGGGCTCGTCTCGAAGGACCTGCGCGACGTGTTCAACAAGCGCCCGCCGCGCGGCCACTTCCACAAGAAGTACTGCGGGAAGGGGTCGAAGCGCTCGTGCCGGATCGCGCTGCGGCTTGCCCTGCGCGAGGCGCTGAACACGCCGAAGAACAAGGTCTACACGGACGAGACGTGCGCCAAGGAGAACCGCGTGGAGGCGTCGTGCAGCGACGAGACGCGCCCGACCTCTGCATCCGGCGTCGGCATCCCGCCGTTCCAGTACATCAACCGGCCCACTTTCCAGCAGACAATCGAGCTCACCCGGAAGCTCGCTCGCTGAAAGATTCGTCGAAGCCCGTTTAGCCCTGCGCGAACCGAGAAGGGTTCATGTATGGCAGTCACGACGGAACAACCGAATACGGAAGTTCGCAGTACGGGACATGCCCCTACGGTCTGGGCCCATCCGGAGAACCCGGACGAGAACACTCGACCGCCGGGCAACGGCGAGATCGACGCCCAGGACACGGCGCGCAGCGAAGAGAGGCTGCTGGCCGTGCTCGGAAGCTAGAGACGGGGGAGGACATCTCGGGGGCTTAGCGGCCCCCGAGGTGAACACACTCTCAAGCACCGCTTAGCGACGCCGAACCAGCGCGCGCGAGAGTGGCGTCTTCGTGGTGGGCCTGCGCGCACCAGGGGGTCGCCTGACGGCAAAGGTAGCTGTCGCCCTCGTTCTCGCCGCGACCGCTCTCGCATTTGCGGACGACGCCCTCGGCCCCGCGGCAGTCGCCGCGCTCCTGGCGCTGCTCGTCGTGGACGTACCGGCTGGCTTCATCGCGCGCGTGCGGCGCCGCCGCCCGCGCGCCGTTGCGCAGATGATCACGATGGCGGCGCTGCTGGTGCTCGTGCCTCCCGCGATCTCCTACGTGAACGCGATGAGCGCGCCGTCGAACTCGAGCTTCGGCATCCGTTCGGTCGAATGGCTCCGGTCGAAGGGCGGAGCGTGGCTAGTCTCGGACGCCGAGGACCTCTACTACTCGCTGAACGCGCCATCGACCGGCGGGCCGGCGCTGCGCAGCCTGCCCGCCGCCGGGATCGCGGTGGGCCGGCGCGCGCCGCGTCGCCGCGTCGCCCGCGCCTTCCGGCCGCGGAACGTGAGCGCGGTCATCCACCCGGCCCTGCCCGGCGAGGGCGTCTGGCACGCGACGCAGCGACGCTATGCGCCATCACCGATCCTGGTCACCACGTACCGCCCGAGCCCGCTCTACCCACGCGTGGTCGCAGGCCTCGCCTGGATCGATCCGCGGCGTGCCCGGCTGGCGCTGTATCCGGGGCTCCAGGAGCCGCCCGCGTCAGCCGGAACGCGCCCGGCGGAAGTGCCGCAGACAGGACGGTCGCGCCTGCTCGCCACGTTCAACAGCGGGTTCAAGCACCGCGACGGCGGCGGCGGGTTCTACGTGCACGGCGCGCAGCTCGAGCCGATGCAGGCGGGGCTTGGAACGATACGGCGGGCGCCCGAACCCCAGCATCGGCGACGGGCCGCAGTGGGGCGCCACGGTGGGCAAGGGGATCCAGGTGTGGCGCTCCGGCATCGGCATCGACCGCCACGGCAACCTCGTCTACGCCCCCGCCGACTACCAGACGGCCGACAGCCTCGCCCGGATCCTGCTCCACGCCGGCGCGGTGCGCGCGATCGAGCTCGACATCAACTCCTACTGGATCAGCTTCATCACGTACGGCCGCGCCGGCGCGGGCCAGCCGCGCCAGCTGCTGCCGGACATGGTGCGCCGGGCGACGCGCTACCTGACGCCCGACGACAGGGATTTCTTCGCCGTCTACGCCCGCTGGGACGGGCCGGCAACCCCGCGCCCGGAGGGGCGCGCCGTTGCTGTGCACGCTTACGGGCCGTATGACCTCGTTCGTGGTGGGGGCGCTCCGTTCGTCGGGTGCGGTGGCGGGTTGGTGCGTTGCCGGAATGGCTGGGTAGGGCGGCTGGGTCCGCGGTGCCGGCGGTTGCCGCCGGGGGTGTGGTCACTTTCCGGATCTAGTGGGGGCAATGTGACCACACCCCCTCCGCACGGCGACGAGCACGGCTTGTTTTCAGTTCGTTGTCGGTTTGCACCCCCTATAGGGGCGGTAGATCGACAACCAACCCGCAAACACGCCCCCTTCTGCAACGGACGACAACCGGAGGTGCTCGGTGACGTGGGGTCCGAGCGTCGCCTGTCCGCCTCAGCTGCCTGCGAGCGCTTTGCGGAGCCCGTCGACGAGCCCTTCGGTGCTATGCGTCCAAACGAC
>JAICJV010000027.1 GCA_025928265.1 Thermoleophilaceae bacterium | reverse complement strand
CGATACGCCCAGACCGCGGTCGTCGGCACGCCCCAGACCCGCGCCGGCGGGTAACCGATCTTCGCGTCGTCCTCGATCACGAGGAGATCGGAGCAGAGCGCCATGTCCGTTCCGCCGGCGACGCAGAATCCGTGCACTTTGCACACCACCGGCTTGTCGGAGTGGAACAGGCTCATGAAGCCGCGCACGTTGCGGCTCATCATCGCGTAGTCGATCGTGGGGTCCCACGGCTGCGACGGGTCGTGGTTGGGCAGCGTCTGCTCGGCGCTCCAGACCAGGTCGTAGCCGCCGCAGAACCCCTTGCCCTCGCCCGCGAGCGCGATCACGTGCACGTCTGGGTTGAGGTCCGCCTCCTCGACGGCGGCGGCCAGTTCGCGCGGCATCTCGAGCGTGATGCCGTTGCCGCGATGGGGCCGGTCTAGCGTGATCCTCCCGACCCGCCCGTCGACCTCGTAGCGCAGTGTCTCCACGACTCAGACCTGCGGGCGGTGGCGCTCCACGATCCGCGCGCAGTCGATGCCCGCCGGCAGCGTGCCGAGCGCGCGGCCACGATCGCCGGCGAGGCGGCTGGCGCAGAACGCGTCGGCGACTGCCGGGTCGCCGTGCTTCACGAGGATCGACCCCTGGAACGCGAGCGCCATCCGCTCGACCACGCGACGGGCACGGAACTCCATGTCCTCGAAGTTCGCGAACTCGGCCTTCAGGTCCGCGACATACGCGTCGAGCCGCGGCTCGGCGCCGGCCGCGGAGCCGACCTCGTCCATGAACGCCTCCAGCGCTCCCGGCGCCTTGACCGCCGCGCGCAGCACGTCGAGCGAGTTGACGTTGCCGGAGCCCTCCCAGATCGAGTTGAGCGGCGCCTCGCGGTAGAGCCGTGGCATCTTCGACTCCTCTATGTAGCCGTTGCCGCCGAGGCACTCGAGCGCCTCGCCCACGGTCCACGTCGCGCTCTTGCAGACCCAGTACTTCGAGACCGCGGTCGCCACGCGCTTGAACAGCGTCGCCTGCTCGTCGCCCGCCTGCGACTCGTCATACGCGCGCGCGAGGCGCATCGCGGTGAGTGTGGCGGCCTCGGATTCGACCGACAGGTCGGCGAGCACGTTCTGCATCAGCGGCTGGTCGATCAGCAGCTTGCCGAACGCCGAGCGGTGCGCGCAGTGGTGCGCCGCCTGGGCGACCGCCTCGCGCACGAGGCCGGTGGACCCGATCACGCAGTCGAGCCGGGTGTGGTTGACCATCTCGATGATCGTCGGGACGCCGCGGCCCTCCTCGCCGACCATCTGCGCGAAGGCGTCGGTGAGCTCGATCTCCGACGACGCGTTCGAGCGGTTGCCTAGCTTGTCCTTGAGGCGGTCGATGTGGAACTCGTTGCGCTCGCCGTCGGGCGTGAAGCGCGGCAGCAGGAAGCACGACAGGCCGGACTCGGTCTGCGCGAGCACGAGGAAGACGTCGGACATCGGCGCCGAGCAGAACCACTTGTGGCCGGTCAGCCGCCACGTGCCGTCGGACGCCTCGCGCGCGACCGTGGTGTTCGCCCGCACGTCGGACCCGCCCTGGCGCTCGGTCATCGCCATGCCGCAGATCGCGCCGGACTTGAGCTCGGCGGGGATCAGCCGCTTGTCGTAGGACAGCGACGTGAGCCGCGGCTCCCACTCGGCCGCCACGTCCGGCTGCCTGCGCAGCGCCGGGATGGCCGCGTACGTCATCGAGATCGGGCAGCCGTGGCCCGACTCGACCGCGCTGCCGGTGAGCATGATCGCGGCGCGCGCGGCGTGCGCCCCGGAGCGCTTCTCGATCCACGGCAGCGCGTGCGTCGCATGGCGCACGGACAGGTCCATGAGCCAGTGCCACGCGGGATGGAACTCGACCTCGTCGATGCGGTTGCCGTAGCGGTCGTGCGTGCGGAGGATCGGCGGGTTCTCGTTCGCGAGACGACCCCACTCGAGCGGCTCGCCGCCGGCCTCCTCGCCCATGGCGATCAGCCGCTCCTCGGCCCACGCGGCGCCCTCGCGACGCGCCGCCTCGGCGAGCGGGCGGTTCTCGAGATAGAGGTTGTAGCCCTCGAGCGGCGGAGGCTGGTTGAAGACGACCCGCGTCGGGTCCTCGGTGTGGTGCTCGATCGTTGCCATCAGGTCCTCACAAGGTCGCGGGTCGCAGGTAGCGCGTTCATGCAGAAGTTCACGAGAGTCTCCACGAGTGCATCCTCGTCGGTCGCGCCGGAGACAAGCGCCTCGCCCAGGGCGCCGACGATCGCTGCGGCCACCGTCTGAGCGTCCTGCGGCGGCAGCTCGCCGCGCTCGATGCCCTGCTCGATCGTGCGGGCGAAGATGTCGCGGTAGCCGCGCCGGAAGGCGAGGCGCTCGGCCTCGACCGCGGGATCGATCGGCTCGGCCAGGAGTGCGTACGCCTGGGTCCGGCCGGCGAGCGCCCGGCGCGCGAACGTCTCGGCCGCTGTGGCCACGCGCTCGCGGGCACTGCGACCGTCGTCGGCGGTGGCCTCGTCCACGGCGGCCAGCTCGGGCGCCGCCGCGCGCCGGAAGACCTCGGCAGCAAGGTCGGACTTCGACTCGAAATGGCGGTAGACGCTGCCGGTGGCCACGCCCGCGCGCGCCGCGATCGCCTGAACGCCCGCGGACGAGTAGCCGCCGTCACGCAGCTGCTCGAGCGCGGCGGCGACTATGCGCTCGCGGTTCTGCGCTCTGCGCGCTTCGGTTCGCTCGGTGGGCCGGTACGGCATGCACCAAGAAGTGAATCATGATTCATCCCTTTGTTCAAGGGAGCGGCACGTCGAGGCGCGTTCGCTGCGCCGTCGCCGAGCCGGTGCCCGGGTCGATCGACACGAGATCGACGGCGAGTGGGTTGAACGACGGCTTCACCGAGTAGAGGATGCGCGCGAGGCTGAGGTCGCTGGCGTCGGTGAAGTTCGTGGGCCCCCCGGCGCCGATCGTTCCCCCGTTCACCACCGTCACGTTGGGGTAGCGGTCGAGCGTGGCCTTGTGCGTGTGGCCCACGAGGAACATGAGCGGGTCCGTGGGCGTGTCGCTGCGCAGCTCGTCGAGCGCGCGCTTGGCCAGCGCCGGCTCGTGCACCATCACGATGTCGATCTTCCCGACCAGCGGGCGCAGCCAGTTCCAGAACGCGTCCTGCTGGCGCGGTGTCGGGTCCGGGTTCCCGGACGCCTTGTAGTGGCGCGACCGGAAGCGCATGAACGGGTCGCTGTAGCCCGCCACCCGCAGACCCGCGACCTTCACGATCTTCGGACCGTAATGGCCGTCGGAGAGCAGCCGCCCCTTCTGCGTGAGCACGATCCCGCCCTCTGCGGCGAGTTGTCGCATGAGCACGTCCGAGTCGTGGTTGCCCGTGACGAAGACGAACGGGTTGCCGTCGCGCACCACGCGCCGCACGAGGCGCGTCTCGAACGGCGAGCCGCTGTCGGTGAGGTCGCCGGGAAAGAACAGCGGACCGCCACCCGCCGCCGTGTCGAGCGCCGGCAGCGCCAGCAGGTTGTTGTGGAGGTCGGAGGCGAGCGTGAAGCGCGGAACCGAGTTCAGCGGACGGCGTCGCGCCGGGCCCTGCACGAGCCGCGCCACTCCGACGAGCTGTGCATTCAGCTCCTCGTCGAGGACCTGGCTCGAGTCGTTCGCCTGCTCGATCGCCTGGAGCGCCTTCGGCACCTCCGGGCCGTGTGCGTAGTACTCGGGACTCGCGATCTCGCCGCGCGGCGGCAGCAGCAGCGCCACGAGCACCGCGCCCACGATTGCCGTCCCGGCGGCCACGGGCAGCGTGAGCCGCAGCCGCGGTCCGGTGCTCGCGCGCACCGCGAACGCCACCAGCACGCCGATGGCGAGCTCGGCGAGCAGGATGATCAGGATCAGCACGCGGATGTAGGACGCCACCCCGTTGCGCGCCTCGTGGCGGACTGCGTTGACGTCCACCGGCTGGCCGCCCGCCACCCGCGCCACGGCGTCACGGTTGACCGAGCGCACCTCGGCCTTCAGCCGCACGGGCAGCCGGATGACCGGGAAGCGCACGCCCCAGTCGACGACCGGCACGTACAGGTCCAGCGCGCCGCTGTGGAACGAGTCCACCGACAGCGAGATCGTGCCCACGGAGAGCGATCGGTCGGCGCTGTAGGTGTCCATGGCGATGACGCCAGCGGTGAGCGTCGCGACCACGACCAGCAGGAGCGCCACCGCTGTTCGAGCGGCGGTCATGTCGACTACGTTACGCCGCGTCCTTTCGCCGCAACGTGTGTTGCCACCCTGTAATGCCCCCCGCGATGAAGGCTCTCCCCGCCCTCATAGCCATCCTGCTGCTCGCCCTCGCCCCCGGCGCCTCGGCCAAGGTGCCGGCGCGGTTCATGGGCGTGAACTGGGACAGCGCCATCTCTCAAGCGCCGGCGAGCGTGCAGAGCGCGCAGTTCCCGCGGATGAAGTCGGCGGGGGTCCGGACGATGCGCACCGCCTTCTTCTGGTCGACGGGACAGCCCGAGGAGAACGGCCCCGTCGACCTGAGTGCCACCGACGCGCTCGTCGGGGCCGCCGCCGCTCGCCACATCGAGGTGTTCCCCCACATCATCACCGCGCCGGACTGGGCGCGGCTCACGCCGGCCCCGATGGCTCCGCCGTACGACCCGCAGCTGTTCGTGTCGTATGTGCGCACGCTCGTGGCTCACTACGGGCCCGACGGCGTGTTCTGGGCGCAGCACCCCGAGCTGCCCAAGGTCCCGATCCGCTACTGGCAGTTCTGGAACGAGCCGCACCTGCCGTTCCAGTGGGACCTTCCGAGAAAGCAGCAGAAGTACTGGCCGCGGACCTACGTCGCGCAGCTCAAGGTCTTCTACCAGGCGGTGAAGGCGCAGGACCCGCACGCAAAGGTCGTGCTGGCCGGGCTCGCGAACAGGTCGTGGGTGTATCTCGAGAAGCTGTACCGCGCCGGCGCGCACGGCTTCTTCGACGTCGCGGCGGTCCATCCGTACACGACCAGGCCGAGCGGGGTCGTGCGGCTGCTCGACAAGTTCCGCAAGGTCATGCGCGCCCACCACGACCGGCGCACGCCGCTGTGGGTGACCGAACTCGGCCTGCCCGCCTCGAAGGGCCGCGCCCACTCGAATAACAGCCTGCAGACCACGCCGCGCGGGATGGCCCGCTTCTTGACCGGCGCATACAGCAAGCTGCGCAAGCGCGCGCCGCGCGTCTACTGGTACACGTGGGCGTCGGAGTACCGCGGCGACGTCTTCCGATACACCGGGTTGTTCCGTTACCGGCACGGCACGCGCAAGCCGGTCGCGCAGCCGGCTTACAGGGCTTACGTGAAAATCGCCCACAAGCTCGAGGGCAAATAAGGAGGAGAGGGACTTGAGAGGGAAACTGGGGATAGCCGCCGCATGCGTGGTGGCGCTGGGAGCAATACCCGCCACGGCCTCGGCCGCGAAGTTCAAGTACGGCGTCACCTCCGCCGAGGCGACGTCGAATTCGATCATCCTGTGGACGCGCGCGCCGAAGAGCGGGAAGGTGGTCGTGGAGGTCGCACCGGCGCGCTCCTTCCGCAAGAAGAACACGAGGCGCAAGAGCCAGACCGCGCGCAAGTCGCACGACAACACGGTGCGCATCAAGGTCCGCGGCCTGAAGCCGAGCGCGAGCTTCTACTACCGCTTCCGGCAGGGCAGGTCGAAGTCGCAGGTGGGCCGCTTCATCACCGCGCCCAGGGCGTCGAACACGAAGGCCTTCCGTTTCGCCTACTCCGGTGATGCGTCCGCGCAGCCGGCGCAGGGTCAGTCGAAGCCCTTCTTCGGCACCTTCAAGGCCTACGGGTCGATGGCGGCGGAGCACAACGCGTTCAACATCAACCTCGGCGACACGATCTACTCGGATCCCGAGGTGCCCAACACCCCGCCCGCGCTGACGCTGCCGCAGAAGTGGGCGATGTACAAGCAGAACCTGGCTCTGCCCAACCTCCGGAAGGTGCGCTCGCAGGCGTCGATGTTCAACCAGTGGGACGACCACGAGTTCATCAACGACTTCACGCCTCCGGAGATGGGCAACGCGATCTACCGCGCCGGCGCGAGTGCGTTCCGCGACTACATGCCGAACGGCTTCAAGGGCAAGACCGGCCTCTACCGGCACGTCCGCTGGGGCAAGAACGCCGAGCTGTTCTTCCTCGACGAGCGGTCGTTCCGTTCGGCCAAGGCGTCCGCCAACCACGTCTGCGACAACCCGCAGACAGGGCAGCCGGACTTCGCGCCGACGGCGCCGCAGAGCACCAGGAACCTGTTCGCCGTTGCGATCCCGTCGCTCTCCCAGCCGGTGTCGCAGGCCTGCCTGAACGCGATCAACGATCCGAGCCGGAGCCTGCTCGGAAAGAGCCAGCTCGCGCGCTTCACGACCGACATCAAGAAGTCGACCGCGAAGTGGAAGATCATCGTGAACGAGGTCCCGATGCAGCAGTTCTACGCGGATCCATACGACCGCTGGGAGGGCTACGCAGCCGAGCGCACGAAGGTGGTGGGTCTGCTCGCGTCGGTGAAGAACACGGTGGTCCTGACCACGGACACGCACGCGAACATGTACAACGACATCCGCTTCCAGACGCTGGAGCCGGGTGGCGTGAAGAACAGCGGCGTGAACGAGATGGTCACCGGCCCGGTCGGGACGAGGACGTTCGATCAGGAGATCGACGTCGCCACCGGCAAGCCGGGCAATGGCGCTCTGGCGACGAACGCGTTCTTCAAGCCGCAGCCGCCCAACGGCGTGGGCATGAAGTGCTTCCAGACCAACGAGTTCAGCTACACCGAGGTGCAGGTGTCCGGCAGGAAGCTGGTGCTGCGCCCGAAGGACCAGAACGGGAAGCGCCTGAAGAATCCCGACAACACGAACTGCGGTCCCTACACGCTCAACGCGAAGTAGCGATCGCCTCGTCGGTCGCGCGTGCCGTGCGCTCCCAGGTGAAGCGCGCGGCACGCGCCCGGCCGGCGTCGATCAGCGAGCTGCGCACCGACTCGTCGGCGGCCGCCGCGACGACGGCGTCGGCGATCTCTGTCGGGTTCTCCGGGTCCACGAGCAGCGCGGCGCCGCCGGCCGTCTCGGGGAGCGCGGTGCGGTTCGACGCCACGACGGGCACGCCGCTCGCCATCGCCTCGAGCACGGGCAGGCCGAAGCCCTCGTAGAGCGACGGCAGCACGAACGCGCGCGCCCCCGCGTACAGCGCCGGCAGCTCGTCGTCGGGCACGTAGCGTCCCGGTACCCCGTCCTCGGCCTGCATGTATCCCCGCCCCGAGCCGACCGCGACCAGGTCGATCCCGCGCTGGCGCAGCGCCCTGCGGGTGACCTCGAGCGCGGCGAGGTTCTTGCGCGCGATCCGCGTGGCCACCGTGAGCACGTAGTCACCCGGCTCGCCGGGCGTGAAGCGCTCGTCCACGCCGCCGGGGATCACGACGCTGTCGACGCCCAGCACGTCGGCTATCTCGCCCCTCGAGAACTCGGACACGGTGATCACGAGCCGGGCCCTGCGGGCGACGCGGGGGAGGAGCCAGCCATGCCAGGCGGCGTACGTGCGGCTGTACCAGTCGGGGTGTCGCAGCGCGGCGACATCGTGGATGACGACGATCGTGCGCGCGCTCACCGGCGCCGTGTTGGCGGGGGAGTAGATGAGTCCGCGGTGCATGAGGGGGAGCGCCTGCTCCCAGAGCTGCCCGAGCTTGTGCGCCGTGGGCGGTTTGAGGACGCGGTAGTCACCGAGCGCGGGCAGGCGCGCTGCCATTTCGCGCGCGTAGCGCTCCACCCCGCCGATCTCACGGCGGACCGCTGCTCTGGCGTTGATCGCGACCGTCGCGGAACCGTACAAGCGAAGATCACGCTCAGCTTCGGGACCGCGTCGCGCGGAGGAGGGCGCGAAGCTGGTCGCGCTCGCGCCTCACGGGCTTGCGCAAGAGCTTTTTCGCTGCAATTCGCGTACTGAAGGTGGCCGCTTGTGTGAGCGAGTCGAGCTGCTTCCGTGCCCGACCGCGACGCTCCTGGATGACCTCGCCGCGGCGCCGCGCGAGCAACTCGAACGCCTCGCCGCCGAACTCGCGCTCCGTTGAATGCGCGCGCACGTGGAGCACGCGCACGTCGGGCCGGAACCACGTCTCGATACCGGCGTCCTTCGCCCGCAGGCCCAGGTCCATGTCCTCGCCGTACAGAAAGACGCGGTCGTCGAACGGGCCGAGGTCGCGCAGCAGATCGGTGCGCGCCACGAGGCAGCAGCCGGTGGCCCAGGCCACGCGTCGTGGTTGTAGGCCCGCGAGCATGCGCAGCTCCGGCGGCTCCGAGTGGGCGGTCGGCTCCTGCCGGCCGTCCGGCTGCACCACGAGCGGCGCGAGGATGCGGTTCGCGTCCCTCGCCTCGTGCGCCAGCGTCGCCAGCGACGAGTCGAGCAGCTCGACGTCGGGGTTCACGACGACCGCGACGGGCTCGTCGACCGCCCCCAGTGCGGCGTTCGTGCCACGCCCGTAGCCCTCGTTCCCGTCGAGGGCGACGACGGTTCCGCCCCAGTCGCGGACGGCCTGCGCGCCGCCGTCGGTCGAGCCGGAGTCTGCGGCCACGAGCCGCGCACCCGGCAGGTGGCGGTCGATCGACGCCATCAGCCTGCGCACCTCGTCTTCCGAGTTGTGCAGGACGGTGACGAGCGCGATGCCCTCGCCGCTGCCGCTTGCCGGTGCCGTGCCCACGGCCTGCGCCCAGCGCCGCCGCGATTCGCGTAGGTCGAACGCGCGCTCCGCTCGCCGCCGCGGGTGCAGGTCGGCGCTGAGAGCGTCGCGGATGGCGTCCGCGGCGGCCTGTGCGTTCCCGGGTGCGTACAGGCGCCCCGATGTGTCGTCGACGATCTCGAGCGGGCCGCCTGCCGCCGGCGCGACGACGGGCACGTCGCACGCGAGCGCCTCCACCAGCGCGAGCCCGAACGGCTCGCGGTCGGCGGCGTGGATGAGTACCGCCCCGCTGCGCAGGAGCGGGACCGGATCGCCGAACCCGTCCGGGAGGCGCAGCGGGATGCCGGCGAGCCGGCACGCCTCGCGGGCGAGGTCGAGGCGCTTCCACGGCCGGTCGACGCCGAGGAACACCGCTCCCTCGCCGCGCGGGGTGGCGGAGAAGCGCTCGAGGTCGACGCCTGGGTGGATCACCTCGCCCATGCCCAGGTCGTCCGCGATCGCATGCGACAGCGCGATCACCTTGTCGGCTCGCCGCGCCGCGGCGCGGACCGCTCGTGCCACGGCGGGACCGGGGAGGAGGTCGTTGTGCTGGAACACCACGCGCACGTCGAGGCTCGTGCACGCGAGCAGCGACCGCATGTTCCATGCCACGACCACGCGCGGACGGAGGTTGCGCACGAGGCGGCGGACCTCGCGGCGGTGGCCGGCCAGATGAGCCGCGGCGCTCAGCGTGTGGCCACGCAGCTCGAGCGGGCGCTGCCGCAGCGGGAACACGCGCAACCCCTGCGCGCGGACGGCATCCGCCAGCCAGCCCTCGGGGCAGGCGACGCACGTGTCGTCGCCGAGCGCCGACGCGTGGTCCGCGAGGATCCGCTCGGCGCCGCCCGGCCCGGCGGAGTAGCTCACGATCAGCGCTGGCAAAACCGGCGCGACGCTACCACTGCTGCCACGATTCGGGCCGTGACCGAAGAGCGGCTGTCCTTCCCGCGCAGCGAGCTGCGCAGGCGCACCGCGCGCGGCGCCGTGATCAACGGCGGCTTCCTCGCGGGCACGGAGGGGCTCGTGCTGCTCCAGGGGCTGATCGTGACCGTCATCCTCGGCCCCCAGGCGATCGGCCTCTACGGCATCGTGACCACCACCGCGATGACGATCGTCGCGCTCAAGCGCGTCGGCATCGACGAGGCGTACGTCCAGCAGGACGAGCAGGGCCAGGAGCACGAGTTCCAGCGGGCGTTCACGCTCGAGCTCGTCTTCTCGCTCGTGCTGGCGATCGTGATCGCGGCGTCGGCGCCCGCGATCGCCGCGATCTACGGCGACGACCGCCTGCTGGCGCTGACCCTGGCCGTCGCCTACCTGCCCGTCGCGTTCGCACTCCAGGCCCCCACCTGGATCTTCTTCCGACGCATGGACTTCGTCCGGCAGAGGCTGCTCCAGGCCGTGATCCCGGTGGTCACCTTCGTGGTCACGGTGCCACTCGCGGCCTGGACCGACCTGGGCGTGTGGAGCCTCGTGGCCGGACCGCTCGTGGGCAACGCGGCGGGCATCCTGGCGGCCAACCGGATCTCGCCGTACCGCCTCAAGCTGCGCTTCGACCGCGACGCACGGGCGCGCTACCTGCGCTTCTCGTGGCCGATCCTCGTGAACGCGGTCGCGCTGCTCGTGATCCAGCAGGGGCAGGTGCTCGCGTTCACGCTGCACGACGGTCTTGCCGCCGCGGGCTACATCACGCTGGCCGCCACGCTCACCCGCTACGCCGACCGCGCGGACATGATCGTGGCCAACACGATCTACCCCGCCATCTGTGCGGTGCAGGGCAGGCTCGCCACGCTCGAGGAGCTGTTCGTGAAGTCGAGCCGGCTCACGATGATGTGGGCCATCCCGTTCTGCACCGGGTTCATCCTGTTCGCCCCCGACCTCGTTCACTTCATCCTCGGCGACACGTGGATCCCCGCGATCGTCCTGCTCCAGGGACTGGCGGCCGCTGCGGCGCTCCAGCAGATCGGCTGGAACTGGTTCTCGTTCTACCGCGCCGTGGGCAACCCGCGTCCGCAGGCGGTGGAGTCGATCGTCATGGGGGTCGCGTTCGCGGCCCTCGCGATCCCGGGCCTCCTCGTCTGGGGCTCGGCGGGCTTCGTCTGGGGCCGCGTCGCGGGCGCGCTCGCGACGCTCGTGGTCCGGCGCCACTACGTGCGCAGGCTGCTGCCCGGCGTCGAGCTGGTCACGCTCGGCCTGCGCGGGCTGGCGCCGGTCGCCGCCGGGGCCGCGACCGCATATGCCTTCCGCCTCGCGCTGTGGGGTGGCGACCGACCGCTGTGGCAGGCCCTGGCGGAGATCGCCCTGTTCCTGGGCGCGACCGCTGCCGTCACGTGGGTGATCGAGCGGCCCCTGATCAAGGAGGCCTCGCGCCTCGGGGAGCCGCAGCCCGTTGCCGCCTAGATTTGGGGCGGTGATCGTCGTCCGCATCGTCCTCGCCCTCGCGGCGGCCTGGCTTGTCATCCAGATCGCGAACGTCCATCAGGAGAGGAGCTCGCTCGGCCACTTCGCGAGCGATCCGGCCGCCGCCCGCCCCGACGCGCGCGCGGCGAAGACGCTGAACCCCGATCGCTATCCGACCGTGCTCGAGGGCGCGTCTTACCTCGTCGCCGGCGACAAGGCGCGGGCGGCGGCGTTCTTCCGGAGGGTCGTGGCCGCGGAGCCCGACAACATCCGGGCCTGGTCGCTGCTCTACCGCGCGACGAACTCGCCCGAGGTGGCGGCCGCGATCAAACGGCTCAGCCCACTCAGGTGAAGCGGCAGCGGATCAGCGTCCGCAGCACGCGGAAGCCGTCGGCCGAGGTCAGCTTCTTGCCCTCCTCGGTCATGCGCGCCTTGTAGTGGACCGGGATCTCGAAGATCCGCTCGCCGCTCCGCAGCAGGCGTGCCGCGATCTCGGGCTCGATGTCGAAGCCGCGGGCGCGCAGCGGCAACGACTTGAACACCTCGGTGCGGATGACCTTGTGGCAGGTCATCAGGTCCTTCAGGTAGACGTTGTAGAGGACGTTCGCGGCCAGCGTCACGCCGCGGTTGCCGAGCACGTACAGGAACGAGTGGCTCGTGTACCCATCGAATGCGCGAACGCCGAATACGGCATTGGTGGTGCCGTCGAGCAGCGGTGCGAGCAGGTGCGAGAGGTCGTGCGGGTCGTATTCGAGATCGGCGTCGAAGATCGCGGCGAACTCACCGCTGGCGGACCGGAGCGCCGTGCGGACGGCGGCGCCCTTGCCGGCGTTGCGGTCGTGCTCGAGCAGCGTGACGCGCGACTCCCAGTCGCGGCCGCGCAGGATCTCGCGCGTGCCGTCGGTCGAGCCGTCGTCGACCACGATCAGCTCGAACGGGATCGGCAGGTCGGCCGCCAGCACCTCGCCGATCGCCTGCTCGACGGTCGCCCGCTCGTTGTAGACGGGCATCAGGATCGACAGGCGCGGCGTCACGGCTGGAACTTCCGCGAGCGCAGGATGCCGGAGCGGTGGAGCACGAGCCGCAGGGCCACCCACAGGGTCTTGACGCCGTAGACGACGGATTGGCGAAGGTCGACCGATGACGCGTCCGCGAAGTAGCGCGAGCGTGCCGGAACCTCGACGATCCGGAAGCCGAAGTAGCTCGCCTGCATCAGCATCTCCGAGTCGAAGACGAAGTCGTCGGAGTTGCGCAGGAACGGCACGCCCTCGAGCAGCCGCCGCGAGAACGCGCGGTAGCCCGAGTGCAGCTCGGACAGGTCGGTGCCCACGATCGCGTTCTCCATGGCGGTGAGCGCACGGTTGCCGGCCCGCTTCCAGAGCGGCATGCCGCCCTCGCGCGCCGCGGCCATGCGCGAGCCCATCACGAAGTCGGCCTCGCCCGCGAGGATGGGCGCGACCAGGCGCGGGATGATCTCGGGCTCGTACTGCCCGTCGGGATGCAGCATCACGACAGCGTCGGCCCCCTCCTGCAGGGCCTGCAGGTAGCAGGTCTTCTGGTTGCCGCCGTAGCCCACGTTGTGCGGCAGCGCGAGCACCTTGATGTCGAGCTCGCGGGCCACGTCGAGCGTGCCGTCGGGGGAGTTGTCGTCCACCAGCAGGATCTCGTCCACCCACTCGCGCGGGATCGCCGACACCGTGCGTTCGAGCGTGCGCGCCGCCTTGTACGCCGGCATGACGACCACCACCCGGCCCGAAGGCCTCATACCACCGCCGCCGGCGGCTCGGCGGGCGCCGGCTCGGCCAGGGCCTCGTCGCGGTACTGCGGCCGCCGCCCGACGCGGTTCTTCAGGCGCAGCGCGGGCCGCTCGACGAGGTAGTAGCTCAGCGACGCGATGGCAATCGCCGCCGGCACGCCGAAGAAGACCCACGGGAAGTACTGGTGGACGATGTGGTGCTGCTGGATCCCCCAGCGATACATCTGGATGAAGACCGTCTGGTGCCACAGGAAGACGCTGTAGGAGATGAGCCCGAGGTACATGAGGACGCGGTTCGAGAGCACGTGGCGGCGGATCACGCCGCGCGTCTGGTCGCCGAAGATCGCGGGGAGCAGCAGCCCGAGCGCGACGATCGCGTAGAGGTACCAGCGCTCGATGTACTGGGCCTTCGAGACGGACTCGCCGAACACCCCGTCGAAGCCGATACCGCGCGCCGCGACGACGAACGCGGCCAGGGCCAGCAGCCAGCCGAGCCCCGGGAAGCGCTCGAGTGGGCGCAGCAGCGCCGGCAGCCCCTCGCGGTCCTGATACCAGACCGACAGCACGGCGAGGCCCATCCCCAGCGCGAACAGGTCGAGCTGTGCGGGCAGGATGAGCAATGCCGACGTGCTGCGCACGCTCCCGTTCGGGCCGTAGTGCATGAAGCCGAGCTTCCACACCAGCGCGATCGCGAACATCAGCGCCAGGCCGGCGATCTCGGTGCGCAGGACGGCGCGCTTGCTGTGGCTCGGCAGCCGCCGTATCAGCCACGCCCAGAGCGGCAGGAAGGCGTAGAACGAGACCTCGACCGCGAGCGACCACGCCTGCGAGACGCCCCCGGCGATCGTCCTGGTGTCGTAGATCTGCGCGAGCCCGTAGAAGCGCGGGATTCCGGTGGCGGTGAAGATGCCGCCCATGCCGAGGACGACGACGGTTATCGTGAGCGCCACCCAGTACGCCGGCGCGATCCGCAGGAAGCGCCGCCACGCGTAGGCCTTGGTGTCCATCTGGGGCTCACCGCTCATCCGCGCGCGCACGAACGGCCGGTAGAGCAGGAATCCGGAGATCAGGAAGAAGATCGTGACGCCGCAGTCCAGCCGCGCGACATACGGGCCGACGAGCGTGCCGCCGGTCTCCATACCCGCGTAGGCGGCCATGTGGGTCACGACGATTGACATGGCCGCGATCGCGCGCAGCGAGTCGAAGTGGGGGAACCTGGTAGCGCGTGCGTTCATCCGGAGGCTCGCCGCGATCGTAGTGATGGGCCTCGCGCTCCGGCTGGCCTACGCGCTCCACGAGGGGCCGCATCTGGTGATCGCGGGCGACGCGCGGACCTTCCACGAGCTCGCCAACTCGATCGCGTCCGGCGACGGGTTCGCGGCGCCCGGTGGCGTCGCCACCGCCGATCATCCGCCGCTCTACCCGCTCTACCTCTCGATCTTCTCCCTGGTCGGCCTGAAGAGCTGGGCGGCGCACCGGGTGGCCTCGTGTCTCCTCGGCGCCGCCACCGTCGCCGCGGTCGGGCTGCTCGGCCGGCGCGTCGGCGGCGAGCGCGCCGGTCTCGTCGCGGCCGGGCTGGCGGCGGTCTACCCGCTCTTGTGGGTGAACGACGCGACGGTGCTGAGCGAGTCGCTCTACGGACTGCTGATCGCGCTGGCGCTGATCGCCGCCTACCGCGTCCACGATCGCCCCACGGCGTGGCGGTCGGCGGCGCTGGGCGCGGTGGTCGCGCTGGCGGCGCTCACGCGCAGCGAGGCGCTCGGGCTCGCCGTGCTGCTGGTGCTGCCGGTCGTCTGGCGCGCCCGCTGGCGCGGCGTCGCGGCGGCGGCCGTCGCCGGCGCGCTGGTGCTCACGCCCTGGCTCGTGCGCAACTGGATCGCGTTCGACCAGCCCGTGCTGATCTCGAACAACTCCGGGTCGCTACTCGCCGGCGCGAACTGCGACGCCACCTACCACGGCCGCTTCATCGGCCTCTGGCGGCTCGACTGCATCCCGAGCGGCGTGGCCGGCAACGAGGCCGAGCGGGCGTCCAAGTTCCGCTCGGCGGGGATCGACTACGCGCGCGACAACGCGGGCCGGGTGCCCGCAGTCGCCGCCGTGCGCGTGCTGCGCACCTGGGACCTCTGGGCGCCGCACGACCAGGCGGTCTACGAGACCCTCGAGGGGCGCGATCGGCGCGTCGAGTACGTCGGCGTCGCCGTCTACTACGTCGCGCTGGCGCTGGCCGTCGCGGGCGCCGTGCTGCTGCGGCGTCGCCGCGAGCCGATCTGGATCCTGGTCGCGCCGGCGGTGCTCGTCACGCTCGCGAGCATCGTGGGCTACGGAATCACGCGCTTCCGTCTCGCAGCTGAAGTCCCGATCCTGGTGCTCGCGTCTCTGACGCTCCTAGAACTGTGGCGGCGAGCACGAGCGCGACGAGTGTGACGGCCGGCATCTCCCAGTCCCAGTCGACGCCCGCGTGGAGCGCGAAGACCGTGAGCGCCGCCGCCGGACCGGCCGCGAACGCGGGATCGACCGCGTAGAGACGGCGCGCGCGGTCGATCACGCCGCCGTAGAACAGCGCCAGGAGCCCGAAGCCGACCACGCCGAGCTCGCAGAGCGTCTCGATGTAGAGCGAGTGGGCGTCCTGCGCGGCCTCGTCGATCTTGCGCTCGCGCAGCCACGCGACGCGGAAGCCCGCGGTGCCGACGCCCTTGAGCGGGTGGCGGCCGAACTCCCGGATCGCCACCTCCCAGTAGGCGTAGCGGTTCGACTCGATCGAGGTGAGTCGTGCCGGCGCGGTCCCGGCGGCGGGCGTACGCGTGACCTGCTTGCGGTCCTTGTAGGCGGCCGCGAACAGGAGCGCCGCGACTGCCACGATCGCACCGAAGCCGATCAGCGGGGCGCGGGTGGGGAGTGGGAGCGGCCTGGGGTTGCGCGGCCCGCGGTCGAGCCAGAAGGCGACGGCCATCAGCACGAGGGTGATGGCCAGCATCGCGGCGCCCTGCGCGTTGGCGGACCCGCCCCCCAGCGACTGGAACGCGTCCATCCGGCCGGCGGCGAGCACCGCGATCCCCGCGCCGGCCAGGCCGATGACGGTGGCGCGCAGCTGGCCCCAGGTGGGCGCCAGGAAGGTGAGGGCGATGACCCCGCCGAGCAGCGCCGCGAGGGCGCCACGCGACACCGTCAGATACGTCGCGAGCCCGAGCGGGACGCAGGCCGCCACGGCGCCGCCGCGCATGCGTGCGCAGAGCACGAAGCCGATCGCCGCGAGGCAACCGAGCGCGTTGTAGTAGGTGAGCGGCTGGTTCAGGCGATCGGGGGCGAGCTGGCCCGGGTCCTGGTGCACGATCCCCGGCAGATAGCGCGCCGACAGGGCGTAGCCCACCACCACGAGGATCCCTCCCGCCAGCGCCGGCTGCACCCAGTGCTCGCGGCCGCGCAGCCAGGCCGCCGCGGCCACGAACGCGGCCACGTAGAGCAGCAGGCGCTGGAGGTCCTGGGTGGCGGGGGTGGAGAGCGGCGCCCAGAGGAGCGACAGCCCGACCCACGCGGCCAGGCCCGCGAGGCCGGCAACCGCGGCGCGCCCGCCGCGCGAGCGTGGCAGGAGCGGCCGCGGCGCCACCGCCACGAGCACGCAGGCAACGACGCCCGCGAGCAGGCCCGCGTACCAGCTGGCGGCACGCGGCGACGTGGTCAGGTCGATGTTCATGAAGCCGCCGCTGAAGAACGCGACGACCGTCGGCGCCGCCAGGACCAGCGCCGCCGCGGCGCGCCTCAGTACGGCCACTCGCCCTTGCGGAGCCGCGCGACGATCGCGAGCTTGAGGAGCAGGTTGCGGGCGAACCACGGCAGCTCGGCCAGCTGGCGCAGGACGTTCGGGAGCAGGGCGGCGCGTTCGCGCCGGTAGGCGAGCAGCGAACCGGTGCGACCCGCGTATCGGAAGTTGCGGCTGAAGAGCAGCAGGCGCAGGGTCGCGAGCGTCACGCCGACGGACGAGAAGCCGTCGTGGATCAGCAGCGTGCCGTGCGGCTTCACGCGGGCGCCCCAGTCGCGAATGTCGTCACGGGCGGGGCCGTAGCGGTGCGCCCCGTCCACGTACAGCAACTCGATCTCGCCCTCGACGGCACCGTGTGCCTCTGATGAGAAGCGGCGCACGTGACGGACCCGATCGCGCACGCCCGCGCGCTCGAGGTTCGCGAAGAACGCCTCGTGATCGGTCTCGGCCTCGGCGGCGTAGCCCTCGATCTCCTGCGGGCCGCGGTCGTTGCCGGCATGCGGATCGATCGCCACGACCGGCGCCCGGGTGGCCCGCGCAAGCACGACCGTCGACCGTCCGCGGTAGCTGCCGATCTCGACGACCTGGCCCTCGGGGGGGACGCCGCGTGCGGCGTCCCAGAGGCGGCGCGCCTGGGCGTCGGTCAGCCAGCCGTCGATGTCGCCGACGGCAGCGAGCGCCGAGCCGAAGTCGCTGGAAGTCGCGGTCTCCACGCCGCCGGACGCTATAAGGTTCGGCGCGTGACTCGCGGGAGGCCGCTCCTCATTCTCATGCTGTTCGCCGCACTCGTCCTGGCGCTGCCGGCCACGGCTGCCATGGCGCAGAGCGCGGGGGGCAACCAGTACCAGGATCCGCTCGGCGGGAACAGCTCGGGTGGCGGCGGCTCGACGCAGTCCTCGCCCGCGCCGTCGCATCCCGCGCAGGCCCCTGCCGCACCCGCGCAGCCCGCGCAGCCGTCTGGCGCGCACCCCTCCGCGAGCACGCGGTCGGTGCCGCTCGCCCGCACGGGCTTCCCGGCCTGGATCCCGCTCGGCGGCGGCCTCGTGCTGATGGCCGGAGGCGTCCTGCTGCTCGTCAAGACGCCGCGGCGAACGTCTTAGACTCGGCGTAATGCAGCCGCAGGACGGAGCCCCGCGCGTTGCGCTCGTACACGACTTCCTGCTGGACATCCGCGGGGCGGAGCGCGTCTTCCTCACGATGTGCGACATCTGGCCGGAGGCCGACGTCTTCACGGCGGTCTACGACGAGCGCGGCACCGAGGGCCGCTTCTCGCACCGCAACGTGCAGGCCAGCTTCCTCAACAAGCTGCGCCCCACCTCCAGGACGTTCCGCGCGCTGCTGCCGCTCTACCCGTCGGCGATCGAGTCGCTCGACCTGTCCGGCTACGACGTCGTGGTGTCCAGTTCGAGCGCGTGGGCGCACGCGGTCATCTGCGACGAGGGCACCGTGCACGTCTCTTACTGCCACAACCCGTTCCGCTACGCCTGGAACGACCGCGACCGCACGCTCGCGCGGCGCGACCTGATCACCCGCACCGCGCTGCGTGAGGTGTTCCGGCGCTGGCGCCAGTGGGACTGGATCGCCGCCCAGCGCGTGGACCGCTACATCACCAACTCGAGCCTCACGCAGGGCCGCGTGCGCGCGTACTTCGGCCGCGAGTCGCGCGTGGTGTATCCGCCGGTCGACACCTCGCGCTTCACGCCCGGCGAGGTGGGGTCGCACTACCTGGTGCTGTCGGAGCTGATGCCGCACAAGCGGATCGAGGTGGCGGTCCAGGCGTTCTCGAAGCTCGGGCTGCCGCTGGTGGTGGTGGGCGACGGGCCCGACGCGCGCCGCCTCGAGCGGATGGCCGGCCCGACGGTGCGCTTCGCGGGCCGTGTGAGCGACGACGAGGTGGCGCGGCTGCTGGCAACCGCCCGCGCCCTGATCGTCACCGCCACCGAGGAGTTCGGCATCGCGGCCGTCGAGGCCCAGGCCGCCGGGCGCCCGGTGATCTCCACGCGCGCGGGCGGCGCGCTCGAGACCGTGCAGGAGGGCCTGACCGGGACCTTCTGGGACGGCGGCGCCGACGAACTGGCCGCGGCGGTTCGCGCATTCGACGACGGCGCCGTCGATCCGCGCGACTGCGTCGATAACGCCGCCCGCTTCGATCGCTCCGTCTTCGAGCGCGAGCTGCCGCTCGAGGTGGAGCGCGCGCTGTCCGAGCTGGGCCGCCACGAGCGGACGCACCGCCGCCCGACCGAGCTGCGCCAGCGTGCGGCGCGGCGAGGCCTGGCGCGGCCGTTGCCCTGACCAAGCTGCGACAACAACGGCTGCTGTACGTGGCGCTGTTCGCCGGCGCCGCGGTCATCTCCGGGTTCACGATGCTGCGCGGCATCGACCCCTTCGACGAGGGGCTCATGCTTCAGGCCGCACACCGGATCGCGGGCGGGCAGGTGCCGTACCGCGACTTCCTGTGGGCCTACGGGCCCGCCCAGCCATTTCTCCTCGGTGGGCTGTTCAAGCTGTTCGGCGTCTCGCTGGTCCAGTGGCGGATCGTGCGCGTGCTGTCAGACGCCGCGGTCGCACTGCTGGTGTACGCGTTCGTGCGACGCGAGGCATCGCCGCGGCTCGCGCTGGCCGGATGGTTCGGCGCGGCGTGCTTCATGGCCGAGCCGCGCAGCGCGAACCCGTTTCCGCTGGCGCTGCTCGCGGCTCTCGCCGCCCTCTACGTGGTCACCGGCGCCGACGCCGACCGCTGGGTCGTGGTCCGTGCGGGGCTGCTCACGGCCGTGGCCGCCGCGTTCCGGCTCGACTTCGGGATCTACGCCGCAGCCGGCGTGCTCGTGGCGCTCGCGTGGGGGCGGCGCTGGCGCGATGCGAGCGTCTACGCCGGCAGCGCGATCGGTCTCACGCTTCTCGTCTACTTCGCGTTCCTGATCGCGATCGGGCCGGCCGACCTGTACCAGGCACTGATCGGCACGTCGCTGCACGACAAGGACTACTGGACGCTCCCGTTCCCGATCGACTACCACGGTGGTCTGAGCGGCCTGCGCGATGTGAAGGACCTGCTCGACTTCTACGTGCCGGTGCTGCTCGCGGCGGGGCTGGCGGTCGCGACCGTCGCGGGCGTGCTGCATCTCGAGCGCACTCGCCGCCTCACGCCGGTGTGGCCGGCGCTCGGCGTGCTCGGCGCGTGCTTCTTCGCGTACATGCTCTCGCGCAACGACGAGTTCCACGCGCAGCCCCTGCTCGTTCTGCTCGCGATCCTGCTGCCGATGGTCGTGCTGCACGAGCGGCGCTGGATCGCGATCGCGGGCGCGACCGTTCTCGCGCTGCTGTTGCTCCACGGTGCCTGGAACCGCGCGTCGGCGCTGGTGCGCCCGCCCGCGATGGAGGCGGTCGACGTCCCGGTGGCGGACGGGGTCGAGGCCGCGCCGTCGGAGGCGCGCGCGGTGGAGGCCATGGTGCCCGCGGTGCAGCGCCGGGTGCCGCCGGGAGACCCGATCTACGTGATCACGCGCCGCTCCGACCTCGTGCGCGTGGGCAACCCGCTCGTGTACGTGCTCACCGAGCGCGACAACCCGACGCGCCACGACTTCGGCCTCGATACGGGCGCGGCCGCGCAGGCCGCGATCGTGGGCACGCTGGAGCGCGTGCGCCCGCGGGTCATCGTCAGATGGACGGACCCGATCTCCACGGTGCGCGAGCCCAACCTGCGCGGGCAACCGAGCGGTGTGCACACGCTCGACCACTATGTGGCGCGCGATTACCGGCTCGCCGAGCGCCACGGCTACTACGACATCCTGGTGCCGCGCTGACGGCGCGGCGGGGTCAGGCCGGCGTCCGAGCGGCTGCGTGGGCGGTGCTCCGCTCCGCAGCCTTCGCGATCTCGTCCTCGAGGATGCCCAGCGTCTCGCGCGCCGTGCGGTCCCACGTGAACTCGCGGGCGCGGTGGAGCGCATTGCGCCCGAGCCGCTCGCGCAGGCCTGCATCCCGGACCACCTGGCGCGTGCGCTCGGCCATCTCCTCGGGGGTTGCGGCCAGCAGGCCGGTCTCGTTGTGCACGACCGACTCGTTCAGCCCGCCCACGCCGAGCGCGACGCTCGGAGTCCCGCACGCGGCTGCCTCCATCACGCTCAGCGCCCAGCCCTCGGCGGACGACGCCGTCAGGTTGACCCACGCGCGCTGAAGCAGGGCGCGCTTCTCGTCCTCGCTCACGAAGCCGTGCATCACCACCCGCTCCGTCAGGCCGCGCTCGGCGATCTCGCGCTCGAGCTCGGGCCGGTGGTCGCCGTCGCCCGCCACGTGCAGGATGGCCTCCGGCACCGCCTCGAGCGCGTCGAGCACGACCTCGACGCGCTTGTAGCGCTTGAGCCGGCCGAGATAGAGGAGCTCGGGCGTCGGCGCGTGCTCACCGGGGCCGAAGCTGTCGGCCTCCACGCCGATGTAGCCCACGTCGATCTCCGACAGCGGGATGCCGTGCCAGGCGATGTCCTCGGCCGTGGCGTGCGAGATGGTGAGGAAGCGCGAGCGGCGGTAGAGGCGGCGGAGTGGCACGGTCTCGAGCAGCCACGCCGCGAGCCTGCCCTTGCGTCCCATCTCCTCGACGTAGTGGTCGCGGTGGATGTGGTGGACGAGCGTGACCGACGGCGTGCGCAGCCACAGCGGAGTGAGGAACGTGATGCCGTTCACGACCTCGAGCACCACGTCCGGGTCCTTCACGAGACCGCGCCACTGGGCGAGGATCGCGCGCGGGAAGACGGTCGAGCGACCGCCGATGCGATGCACCTCGAGGTCGTCGCCGAAGCGCTCGAACTTCTGTGCGCCGGGGTACGAGCAGGCGATCACGCTCACGCGGTTGCCCCACGCGACCCAGCGGGCGATCTGCCCGTAGAGGTTCGTCCCCGTGCCGCCACCCTGGGGGTGAGTCCAGTCGCGGTCGGTCATGACCAGAATGTGCAGGCTCATCGGCGGAGGAGGCTAGCCGCTCGGATCCGGCCATTAAGCTGCCGCCGGTGGCATGCCGTATCTGCTCGGGGCCGCTCAGGCTGCTCTACAAGGGCGCGCCCGGCGACGCGCGGGCCGACTCGTTCTCGCCCACCAACCACCGCGCCGGCGAGCACGGCGACCTGTACGCATGCGAGCGCTGCGGCACGGTCCAGCAGCCGTCGCTGCCGGGCGGCGAGGCGCTGCTCGACCTCTACCGCGCGATGCACGACGAGCACTACCTCGACGAGGAGGCGGGACGGCGGCGCACGGCGCGGCGGCTGCTGCGGCTGCTCCCGCGCGGGCGGCGGCTGCTGGAGGTGGGCTGTGGACACGGACTGCTGCTCGACGAGGCGCGCAAGGCCGGCTTCGAGGTCGAGGGCCTCGAGCTGTCGCGCGACGCCGCGGCACACGCGCGCCAGGCGCTGGGGCTGCGAGTGCACGAGCGCACGCTGGCCGAACACAGCGGTGGTCGGTACGACGCGATCGTGCTGGCCGACGTGATCGAGCACCTCGACGATCCGCTCGCCGCGCTCGATCGCTGCGTGAGCCTGCTGGCGCCGGGCGGGTCGCTCTGCCTGGTCACGCCGGACCCGGCGTCTCGCACGGCGCGGCTCGCGGGCGCGCGCTGGTGGGGCTACCTGCCCGCGCACACCTACCTGCTGCCGCGCGCCACGCTGCGCGCGCTCCTGCGCGAGCGCGGCCTGGAGCTGACCGCCGACAAGTCGCTGGTGCGCTCGTTCACGCTGCGCTACTGGATGGCCGGGCTCGCGGAGCGCGGCGGCGGGCTCGGTGCGGCGGTCACGGCGATCCAGCGGCTCGTGCCGCGCCGCGCCCGGCTATCGCTCTCGCTCGGCGACGAGACGGTCCTCGTCGCGCGCAAGGGGAGCGGCACCGGCGAGCGCGTCGTCGGCGGCGAACGACGCGTCGAGCGTGCCTCGGCGTAGCCCGGTCAGCGTCACGAGCACCGCCGCCAGCACCACGTTGAGGAGCGCCAGCCCGAGCGCCAGCGCGGTGAGCCGCGAGCCGATCGCGAGGAGGATGAGCGGCTGCGCGACGGCGGCGACCGCGAGCACCGCGATGAAGCGCTTGCGGTGCAGCGCGAGCTGGAACTGTGTGGCGAGGTAGGAGAAGGCGAGCATCGCCATCGCCAGCCCGACCAGCGGCAGCGCGCCGGTGCCGCCCTTGACATGGAAGGCGATGTGCAGGACGGGCTTCGCGGCCGCCGCGTAGAGCAGCACCATCGGCACCGCCAGCCCCGCGATCAGCGCCATCGTGCGCACGAGCGGGCGGCGCGGGTCGCGGCCGGCCTCCGCGTCGCCCGCCACCTCCGGAACCAGGTAGCCGGCAAGGCCGATCGCCACGAACATGATCGCCTTGGCCGCCACCGAGACGGCCGCCCAGGCGCCCGCGTCGTGCCCCGATGCCAGGTGCTTGACGATGATGATGTGGCCGTCCTGGAGCCACGCGATCAGGCCGAGCGCGGCGATCGGCGCCCACGCCCGCAGAGCGAGATCCCGCAGCCGGTGCCCCGCGATCTCGGTCAGGCGCACGCCGTGCGGCACGTGCCGGTGCAGTGGCTGCCAGAGCGCGACGGCCACGAGCGCGAGCGCCAAGGGCGTGCCCAGGAACGCACCCGTCACATCCAGGTTGGCCGCCACCAGCGCGAGGCCGAACAGAAGTCGCGCCGACTGCTCGCAGACGATGCTCACGCCCACCAGCCGGTAGTGGCGGAAGCCGACGAGCGCGCCGCGCTCGACCGACACCACCAGCCACAGCGTGCCCGCCAGCAGCGCGCCCGCGGCGCCCCACGGCGCGTCGTGCACGCCGATCAGGTCGGCGATCGGCTGTCGGGCGAGCGCACCCACGATGGCCAGCGCGATCGCCACCAGCGTGAGCCGTCGCAGCCAGCGCCCCACCGCCGCGCCCGCAAGCGGGTCGCCGGCCGCCAGCGCGGCGCTCACCTCGCGCGCGACCGTGGTCTGGAGGGCGTAGCCGGGGACCGTGAGGATCAGGTACGCCGACAGCAGCGCGGCGAGCGAGCCGTAGCCCTCCTGGCCCAGCACCCGCGTGAAGACGAGGGTGAAGATGAGGGCCACCACGTTGCCCACGAGGGCGGCTATTCCGAGCTCCGCGGCGCGGGTTGTCTCGGACGTCCGGAGCTTCGGCATCGCCCGCACGTTAGCCCCGGAGGCGGCCTGTGGTCCCGGTATCCTCGCCTCGGTGCAGGTACAGGCTCTCACCGAGCGGCTGATCAGCTACGAGACCGACAGCGCCGAGGGCATCCGCGCCTGTGCCGGCTTCATCAAGGGCTGGCTCGAGGCGCGCGATGTCGAGGTCAAGGACGGGACGCACAACGAGCTCCCCGTCCTGGCGGCAACCGTCGGCGCCGAGGCCGGACCCACGGTTGTGCTCCACGGGCATCTCGACGTGGTCCCCGGCTTCCCCGAGCAGTACGCGCCGCGCGTCGACGGCGACCGGCTCTTCGGCCGCGGCGCCTACGACATGAAGGGCGGGCTCGCCGCGATGATGTGCGCTGTCCGCGACATCGCCGAGCAGAACGCCGTGCGCGTCCACTTCGTGTGCGTCTCCGACGAGGAGGCCGACACGCTCGACGCCCGCGGCTCCGACTACCTCGTCGAGCGCGGCTACGTGGGCGACTTCGCCATCACCGGCGAGCCGACCGACCTGCACATCGGCATCCAGTCGAAGGGCGTGCTGGCGCTGCGCATCACCGTCTCCGGCAAATCGGCTCACGGCTCCACCCCGTGGCTCGGCGACAACGCGGTGCTCAAGGCGATCGACGTCTTCAGGCAGATCTCCGCGATGCCGTTCGCGCGCGAGTCGTCGGAGCTGTTCGACCGCCCGTCGATCTCGCTCGGTCGCGTGATGGGCGGCGACGCGTTCAACAAGGTGCCGGATTGTTGCGTGATCGACGTCGACATCCGGTATCTCCCGGGCCAGGACCCGCAGCGCATCCTGTCCGACGTGAAGGCGATCCCCGACAGCGAGGTCGAGGTGGTGGTGCACCGCGACCCGGCGGTGGTGGACCGCGACAACCCGTTCGTGACCACGCTCGGCGAGGTGCTGGCGGGCGAGCACTCCGGGCCCGAGGCGCTCTCGGTGGGGCGCGACGGCGCCTCGGACATCGTCAGCTTCCTCGACGCGGGCGTCCCGGGCGTCGAGTTCGGGCCGGTCGGCGCCGGCCACCACGGGCCGGAGGAGTGGGTCTCGCTCGCCTCGCTGGAACGCTATCGGGGCGTCCTGGTTGACTTTGTGAACGCGATCCCCTCCCGGATCGAGTCCACCCCTCACCTGCGCATTGCCTGATCTCGGCGAGAAGAGCGGACTGTGGAAGCGCTACGTCATCGGCGCTCTCCTGGTGATCGTGGCTGCCGCCGCCGCCACGTCGGTCGCCGCGTTCAGCGAGGTCGACAAGATCAGCAAGGCGTTCGGCGGCCAGCTCGACCTCGGCAACGATCTCGCCGAGGCGCCGCCGGGCAAGCCGCAGACGATCCTCCTCATCGGCTCCGACCGCCGCTCGAAGAGCGCGAACGACGCAAAGTACGGCGCCGCCTCGCACCCGCGCTCGGACACGATGATCCTGGTGCGGCTCGACCCGAAGAAGGACGCCACCGCACTGCTGTCGCTGCCGCGCGACCTGAAGGTCGACATCCCGGGCCACGGCGTGGAGAAGCTGAACGCCGCGTACTCGATCGGCGGCACCCGGCTCACGCTGCGCACAATCAAGCAGTTCACGGGCCTGCGCGTGAATCACGTGATCAACGTCGACTTCCGCGGCTTCCGTGACGCCGTCGACGCGATCCACTGCGTGTACGTCGACGTCGACCGGCGCTACTTCAACGACAACGCCGACCCGTCGCAGCAGTACGCGACGATCAACATCGACCCCGGCTACCAGAAGCTGTGCGGCCAGGACGCGCTCGACTACGTGCGCTACCGCCACACCGACAGCGACATCACGCGCGCCGCGCGCCAGCAGGACTTCCTGCGCGAGGCGAAGCAGCAGGTGGGGGCGAAGAAGCTGTTCAGCCAGCAGGACAAGCTCGTGAAGGTGATCGGGCGCTACACGCGCTCCGACATCCACGGCCGCAAGGCGGTGCTGTCGCTGATCCAGCTCGCGATCCAGTCCGCCGGCCACCCGATCCGCGAGATCCACTTCCCGGCGATCCTCGGCAAGAGCTACGTGACCGCCAACGCGAGCGCCGTGCACCGCGTCACCCAGCAGTTCCTGGGTGTCCAGGCATCGCGTGGCCCGCGCGGCCTCCTGAAGAAGCGAAGCAGCTCGCGCAGCACCCGTCACCACTCGTCGAGCGGCACGTCCGGGCTCGTGAACATCGCGTCGCTCGGGAAGACGCAGGCGCTCAAGATCGCCCAGGGCGTGCGCGGGATCCGCATCTACTACCCGACGCTCGGCGTGTCCGATTCGAGCTTCAGCATCAACTCGCCGCGCGCGTACAAGATCTGCGGGCCGCACGGGAAGTGCTGGGCCAGCTTCCGCTACGTCATCAGCCGCAACCTGATCGGCGAGTACTACGGCGTCCAGGGCACCACGTGGACGGACCCGCCGATCCTGAAGTCGCCCGACGTGGTCAAGAAGTACGGCCACCGCAAGCTCGAGCTCTTCTACGACGGCGACCGCCTGCGGCTGGTGGCGTGGCGCGACAAGGACGCCGTCTACTGGGTCTCGAACACGCTGCTCCAGTCGCTCACCAAGCGGCAGATGATCGACATCGCACGCACGGCGAAATCGCTCTAGAGCGCCCGCCCTTGTAGGGTCATCCGCCGCAATGAACGACCGTGAACCCATCGGAGTGATCGGTGCCGGCTGGGTCGGCCTGGTCACCGCAGCCTGCTTCTCGGAGCTCGGCCACGACGTGTACGTGCGCGACATCCTCCAGGAGAAGATCGACTCGCTGTCGCGCGGCGAGGTCCCGATCTACGAGCCGGGCCTGTCGGAGATGCTGGGGCGTAACTCGGAGCGCCTGCATTACACGCTCGAGATGGCCGACCTCCTGCCCAACGCCGAGCTCCTGTTCTGCTGCGTCGACACGCCGCCGAGCTACTCGGGCGACGCCGACCTCTCGCGCGTGAATCGCGTGGTGGAGGAGGTGGGCGGATCGACCGACCACGCGCTCGTGATGAAGTCGACCGTCCCGGTGGGCACCGGCCGCTCGATTCGCCGCACCGCGAACGGCGCCATCGGCTACGTCTCGAACCCCGAGTTCCTCAAGGAGGGCTCGGCGGTGAACGACTTCATGAATCCCGACCGAGTGGTGGTCGGCTTCGAGGACTCCGACGACGGCTTCGGCGAGCGCGTGGCCGCGCTGTACGAGCCGCTCGATGCCCCGATCGTGCACACCGACGTGGCCAGCGCGGAGATGATCAAGCTTGCGTCGAACGCCTTTCTCGCCACCAAGATCTCGTTCATCAACGAGATCGCGAACGTGTCCGAGGAGCTCGGGGCGAACGTCGACGAGGTGGCGCGCGGCATGGGGCTCGACGCGCGGATCGGGCCGCAGTTCCTGCGGGCGGGGCTGGGCTACGGCGGGTCATGCTTCCCGAAGGACGTCTCCGCCCTGAAGCAGCTCGCCGGCAACACCGGCTACCACTTCCAGCTGCTCACCTCGGTCATCGAGGTCAACGAGCTCCAGAAGCGCCGCGCGATCGGCAAGCTGCAGAAGCACCTCGGCTCGCTCGTGGGCAAGGAGATCGCGCTGCTGGGCGTGGCGTTCAAGCCCAACACCGACGACATTCGCGAGGCCACCAGCCTCGTGCTCGCGGGGCGGCTCCAGAGCGAGGGCGCGCACGTGCGCGTGTACGACCCGATCGCCAGCGGGCGCGCCGGCAGCCTGCTCGGAGGCGCGCGCGTGGCGGAGTCGGCACTCGACGCCATCGACGGCGCGGACGCCGTGGTGCTCGTCACGGAGTGGCCCGAGTTCCGCGAGCTCGACTGGGAGGGTGACGTGAAGCAGAAGCTGCGCTCGCCGCTGGTGGTGGACGGCCGCAACTTCCTCGACCGCGAGCTCCTCACGCGCGCGGGCTACACGTACGAGGGCGTCGGGCGCTAGCGAGCCGGATGGAAGCCGTCGTCCTTGCGGGGGGTGAGGGCACGCGGCTCCGGCCGCTCACCCTCACGACTCCCAAGCCCGTGATGCCCCTCGCGGGCCGGCCGTTCCTCACGTTCATGCTCGACTGGCTGGCGCGCCACGGCGTCGACGACGCGCTGCTCGCGCTGGGCTACAAGTCGGAGGCGGTGCACGCGGTGCTCGGCGAGGAGCGCCACGGGATGCGGCTGCGCTACCTGATCGAGGAGGAGCCGCTCGGCACCGCCGGGCCGCTCCGCCTGGCCGCCGACGAGGGGCTGCTCGCCGAGTCGGGGCCGATCCTGGTCGTGAACGGCGACTGCCTGACCGACTTCGACCTCACCGCACAGCTCCGCCAGCACGAGGCCACGGGCGCGCGCGGCACGATCGCGCTGACGGCGGTCGACGACACCGCCAGCTACGGCGTCGTGCCCACCAGGGAGAGCGGCGAGGTGGAGGAGTTCCTCGAGAAGCAGCCAGGGCCCGCGCCCACCAACCGGATCAACGCCGGGACGTACGTGCTCGATCGCAGTGTGGTCGACGACCTGATCCCGTCGGGCCGCGCTGTGTCGATCGAGCGCGAGGTCTTTCCGGAGCTCGTCGGCGGCGGGCTGTACGGCTACAAGTTCGACGCCTACTGGATCGACATCGGCACGCCCGAGCGCTACATGGAGGCCACCTTCGACCTGCTGACCGGGCACGCGCAGAGCGAGTTGCCGCCGCGCGACGAGACCGATTCGCTGATCTACGACGCTTCCATCACCGGCGGCGCGCGCATCGGGCCGCTGTCGGTGGTCGGCCGCCACTGCTCGGTCGGATCCGGGTCGGTGGTCGAGCGCGCGGTGCTGCACGACGACGTGCGCGTCGGCCGCGACGCGAGCGTGGTGGAGGCGATCATCGCGGAGGGTGCGCGGGTGGAGGACGAGGCGCGGGTCGAGCCGGGCGCGATCATCGGCGCGGGTGCGACGGTCGCTGCCGGCGGCGTGGTGGAGAGCGGCGCGCGCATCGGGCCGGGGGAGCACGTCGGGTGACCGAGCTCACGGCCGGCGCCATCGCGGTCATCGATCCTCAGAACGCTCTGGGTGACGTGCTCGCGCAGCCGCACCAGGTCGGCGACGCCCTGTGGCGCGCGGAGGCGGCGGCTGTTCCGAAGCGCGAGTACGCCGGCGGCGTGGTGGTGGCCGGTATGGGCGGGTCGGCGATCGGCGGCGAGCTGGCCGCGGCCGCGCTGGGTGATCGCGCGGTCCGGCCGTTGCGCTCCGTGCGCGGCTACTCGCTCGAGAGCTGGACGGCGGCGGACACCCTGGTGCTGTGCTCGAGCTACTCCGGCAACACCGAGGAGACGCTGGCGTGCTTCGACGATGCGACGGCGCGCGGGCTCGACCGCGTCGTGGTCACCACCGGCGGCGAGCTGGCGTCGAGGGCGCGGGACGAGGGCGTGCCCGTGATCGGCGTGCCGTCCGGGATGCAGCCGCGCTCGGCGGTGATCTATGGCGTGGTGGCGACGCTCGAGGTGGCCGCGGCGGCGGGTGTCGGGCCCTCCCTGCGGCCGGAGCTCGAGGCCGCGGCGCCGCTGCTCGAGCGGCTGGTGGGCGAGTGGGGGCCGGACGCTCCGGACTCCTCGCGCGCGAAGGCGCTGGCGCGGGAGCTGAACGGGTCGGTGCCGGTCTTCTATGGCGCGGGGCCGACGGTGCCCGTGGCGAAGCGCTGGAAGTCGCAGTGGAACGAGAACCCCAAGCTGCCGGCGTTCTGGGCCGAGCTGCCGGAGGCCGACCACAACGAGGTCTGCGGCTGGGAGCGGACGGCGGAACTCGCGCGAATGCACTCCGTCTTCCTCGACGATCCCGATGTGGATCAGCGCACGAGGCGCCGCTATGGACCGACGGCGCGGCTGGCGTCGCCCTCGACGCTGATCGCGCCTGTCGGCGAGGGGCTGCTGCAGCGCGTGCTGTCGCTGGTGCTGCTCGGCGACCTGGCGTCGGTCTACACGGCGGCGCTCGACGACGTGGACCCGTCGACCATCCACGCGATCGATCAGCTCAAGGCCGAGCTGGCGGAGTAATCGGTGGCGCTCCGCCCGGGCGGAGCGCGGCGGGTCCCGCGCGGTTCGATGGCTGGTTAGGGGGCGCGGGCCGAGCGCCGCCGGTCTCCGCGCGACGCACCTTGCTGCTCTGGGGGCGGATAGCGCCCCCTATGCAGCACTGTGCTGCCTAAGCGTCGTATTCCGACGCTTATCCAGCAACGTGGGCCCTTACTTGCGAGTCAGGCCAGCCCGATCCCGCCGGACCGCGACCCGCGCGGAGCGCACCTGGCAAACCTTGACAAACTCTTGGTAAGGTTGGCCCCCGATGACGGAGGGCCTGACCATCAACGAGGCCGCGGAGACGACCGGATGGTCGCCGCGGATGCTGCGCTACCTCGAGACGGTCGGGCTGATCGAGCCGGCGCGCACCGGCTCGGGCTACCGCGTCTTCGGCCCGGAGCACCTCCAGCGTCTGCGGACGCTCCGTGAGCTGCTCGAGAGCTTCGACTGCGGCCTCTCCGACGTCGCCTTCGCCAAGCGCCTGCGCGCGGACGAGCAGCTGCGCGCCGCGCTCGACGGCTGGTTCGAGGCCCGCGTCGAGCAGCCGCAGGGCATGTCGTCGGCCGACTGGCTGACGTGGGAGCAGGAGAAGCACCAGCGCCTGCTCGCGCTCGTCGACGCCGCATAGACATTCGGAAACGACTAGGAGACCCATGACCACCCTGACCCCTGACACCGCGGCGAAGGTCGACTTCAAGGTCGCCGACCTCTCGCAGGCCGCTTACGGTCGCGCCGAGATGACCCTCGCCGAGCACGAGATGCCGGGCCTCATGGCACTCCGCGAGAAGTACGGCGCCGAGCAGCCGCTGAAGGGTGCGCGCATCACCGGCTCGCTCCACATGACGATCCAGACCGCCGTGCTGATCGAGACGCTCACCACGCTGGGCGCCGAGGTCCGCTGG
>JAICJV010000071.1 GCA_025928265.1 Thermoleophilaceae bacterium | reverse complement strand
GACGATGACCGACAGCCCGATGGTGAGAGCGGCGGCGGTCGCCGCCGTGCGGGCCGGGTTCGAGCGCGTGGCGTCGGCCGCCAGCCGGCCGCCCGTCGGGGCGACACGCCCCACCGGTCGCGCGAGCATGCGCACGATCGGCATGATCACGAACGGCGCGGCCAGGGTGATGCCCACGAACATGAGCATCGTCCCCGCGATGCCCGCGCCGGCAGCGAGCCCGCCCGACGCGGACTGATCGCCGAACCAGAACTTGCCACCGAAGACGAGGCCGGGCACAAACAGCGCGACGCCGACCAGCGCGCGCCGGACGCTGGGGCTGCGCCGCACCGCGCCGGAACCGAGCACGGCCTGGATGGGCGGAACGCGTCCTGCCCGTCGAGCCGGCCACAGCGCCCCGGCCGCGGTGGCCAGGAGACCCACGATCACGGCTGTGACCGCCGCGCCTGCGGAGAACTGCACGGCGCCGACCGGCATCCCGACGCCCTTCATGAGCGCCACGAGCCCCACGCTCATGGCGGCGCCGAAGGCGAGGCCGATCACGCTGCCCACGAGCCCGATGGCGAGCGCCTCGGTCATGACCGAGCGAATGATCATCCCGCGCGTCGCGCCGAGCGTCCGGAGCATCCCGAGCTCGCGCATGCGCTGAAGCACGGTCATGTTGAACGAGTTGAGGATCAGGAACCCGCCCACGAACAGGGCGATCCCGGAGAAGAAGTAGAGGACCACGTTGAGACCCTGGAACTGCTTCTGGATCTGGTCGCTCACCCCGGCGGGGGTGCGCACGTCCACGCCCTTGCCGAGCTTCGCCGCGAGCTGCGACTTGAGCGCGTCGACCTGCCCGCGATCGGTCGCCTTGACCGAGATCTGGTTGTAGCCCGACGCGATGCCGGTGAGCCGGCGCACCTCCGCGATCGGCATCCCGGCGAACCCCGCGCCGCCGTAGGAGAGGTTGCTCGAGAAGCGGAAGATGCCGACGACGTGGACCGACGCCCTCCCGGTCGGCGTGACCACCGCGATCCGGTCGCCCAGGTGGACGTGGCGGTCGTTCGCCCAGTTGCGCTCGACGATCACCTCGGGGCCGCTCGTGATGTTGCGCCCGGCGACCCAGCGGAAGTCGTACGGCGGGGCGTTCGGGTCGATCCCGGCGACGAACATCTGGCCGTCGAGGCCCTTGATCGCCTTGTCACGGGAGTCGAGGCGTGTGAGCGCAACCCCGAGCATCCCGCCCGCCTCGTTCACGCCGGTGGTCGCGCGGATGTCCTGAAGCGTCCGCTCCGGCATCACGCCGCCACCACCGTGCGGCATCACGACGAGGTCGGTATTGCCCCACGCGGAGCTGATCAGGTCGTCGAAGGTGCTTCGAATCGTGCCGACCAGAAGCAGGACCCCGAAGACCATCCCGACCCCGAGCACGATCCCGAAAGCCGTCAGCAGCACCCGCAGGCGTCGCGTGCGCAGCTGCCGCAGGGCGAGGGCATCGAACGACCGGATCATGGCCTCGGCCTAACTCGCGGCCGTCGCGAGGTCGTCGGGGCTGAGCGTCGTGAAGAACTCGGCCACGCGCTCCGTGGACCCGCCCTCGACCTCGCCCGCGATCTCACCGTCGCGCAGGAACACGACGCGGTCCGCCACCGCCGCGGCGGCGGGATCGTGCGTGACCATCACGATCGTGTGACCGGCGGCGTCGCAGACGTTCCGGAGCAGCTGCAGGATCCCACGTCCGGCGCGCGAGTCGAGGTTGCCGGTGGGCTCGTCGGCCAGCACGATGTCGGGTGCGAGCAGGAGCGCCCGCGCTATCGAGACGCGCTGCTGCTCGCCGCCGGAGAGCTCGCTCGGCGTGTGCCCGGCGCGGTCGGCGAGCCCGACCCGGCCGAGCAGCTCGACTGCGCGCTCGCGCAACTCCGGCTCGTGCCGGCCCGCGATCAGCGCGGGAAGGAGCACGTTCTCGGCGGCGCTCAGCGAGCCGAGCAGGTTGAAGAACTGGAAGACGAAGCCGATGTGGTCGCGGCGGAAGCGAGTGAGCTCCTTGTCGTCGAGTGCGTCGTAGCGGACGCCGGCAGCGGCGACGGTGCCGCCGGTCGGCGACTCGAGGCCGCCGAGGATGTGCAGCAGCGTGCTCTTCCCGGAGCCGGACGGCCCCATGATCGCAACGAACTCGCCGCGCTCCACGCAGATGTCCACGCCGCGCAGCGCGCGGACCTCGACGGCGTCGCCGCCGTAGGACTTCGTGAGCGCGCGGCCCTCGATTGCAGCGGGTTCGGTCATGGCCGCGCTCCGCTCCTCCCGTACGCGTGCGAGGAACCGAGGTCGAGGGCGATCGCGAGGATCAGCGTCCCGGTCCAGCCGTTCACCGGGTCGAGCAACAGGGGCTCGTGGGCGCCGACGTTGTTGGCGACGAACCAGACGATGAGCCAGATGAAGGTCATCGCCGTTCCCGTTCGTAGAGCTGCTCGATCTCCGGCGCGTATTTCTTGTAGACGACGTTTCGCTTCACCTTCATCGTCGGCGTCAGCTCGCCGGCGACCTGCGACAGGCCGCCGTCCAGGATGCGGAACTTCTTCACCTGCTCGACGCGCGCGAAGTGCTCGTTCACACGATCGATCTCGCCCTGGATCACGGCTTCGACTCCGTCCTCTCCCGCCTCGCTGCGAAGCGCGGGCAGCTCGTCCGGGTCGAGCGCGATCAGCGCGACCAGGTAGGGCCGGCGATCGCCGTACACCACCGCCTCCGAGATCCAGCGGCTCTCCTTGAGCGAGTTCTCGATGTTCGTCGGCGTGATGTTCTTGCCGCTCGACGTGATGATGATGTCCTTCTTGCGGCCGGTGATCGAGACGTATCCGTCGTCGTCGATCGAGCCGAGGTCGCCGGTGTGGATCCAGCCGCCGATGATGGTGTCGGCGGTTGCGTCGGGGTTCTTCAGGTAGCCCTCGAAGATGTGCGGGCCGCGCATGAGCACCTCACCGTCGGCGGCGATCTTCACCTCGGCGGGCGGGAGCGGCGTGCCGACGGTCCCGATCCGCCACTCGCGCGGCGTGTTGATCGTGCCTGCCGCAGTCGTCTCGGTCATCCCCCACGCCTCGAGCACGCGCACGCCGGCGGCGTCGAAGAACTCGAGCACGTCGGCCGCGATCGGGGCTGCCGCGGTGAACGCGAACTCCATCCGGCCGCCGAACAGCGCCTGGATCTTCGACAGCACGAGCCGCTCGGCCACGCGATGCCGCGCGCGGAGCAGCGGCCCGACCGTCGCGCCGCGGCGCTGGCGCGAGCGCACCTTGCGCCCGGTGGCGAGCGACCACGCGAACACCGCGCGCCGGACGCGCGACTCCTGCGCGATCCCGACGGACGCCGCCGTGTAGATCTTCTCGAACATGCGCGGCACCGACGCGAAGTGCGTGGGCCGCGCTTCCTTCAGGTCGTCGAGCACGGTCTTCATGTCGCGCTGCCAGTAGACGATCGTCCCTCCGATGGCGAGGGCGAACATCTGCGTGATCCTGCCCATCACATGGGCCAGCGGCAGGAAGATGAACACCACGCCGTCGCGGATCTCGAGCCGGTCGACGTACATGTCGACGGCCGACGTCCAGTTCGCGTGGGTCAGCATGCAGCCCTTCGGCGGGCCGGTGGTGCCCGAGCTGTAGACGATCGTGGCCAGGTCGTCGGGGCCCGCCGCCGCGACTCGCTCGTCGACGGCCGGCGCGAACGACGCTCCGTCGGCGCGCAGCTGGTCGAGGCCGATCGCGCCCGTGGCCTCGCCGGACAGCAGGATCACGTGCTCGAGCTGCGGCAGGTCGCCGCGCACCCGATCGATCTTCTCGAGCTGCTCGCGGTTCTCGCAGAAGACGGCGCGCGCGCCCGAGTGGCCGAGCACGTAGCGGCACTCGTCCGGCGAGTTCGTCTGGTAGATCGGCACGACCACCGCGCCGGCGCACAGGATTCCGGCATCTGCGAGCGTCCACTCGGGCCGTGTGTCGGAGAGGATCGCGACGCGGTCGCCCTCCCGGATGCCGAGTGCGAGCAGACCGCCGGCGATCTCACGCGCGGCGGCTCCGAGGTCGGAGTAGGACAGCGACCGCCATGCCCCGCCGTCCTTCCAGCGCAGCGCCGGGTGCTCGATGTGCCGTGACGCCGAGCCGAGGATCATCTCGCCGAGCGTCCGGCCGGCGGCTGCCGCGGCCGCCGGCGCGATGACGGTATGGGTGCTGTGTGTGCGGATCCCCGCCGGGGATGCGTTGTGGCTCATGATCGGCCTCTCAGCTCATGGCGACGGCCGCGCCGGCGCGACGCTCGTCGCGCTTCGTGATCGCGCTTCGTGGGAAAACCAAAACGGGGCACGGCGCCGAACGCACGACGCCGCTCGACACGCTCCCGAGAAGGACGCTGCGGAGCGGGCCGTAGCCGCGCGAGCCCATCACGAGCAGGTCCGCGTCCTCGGCCTCGTCACAGAGCTCGTCAGGGGGCGAGCCCTGGCGGAGGACGTCCTCGCACTCGACGTCCGCGGGCCTGTTCGCCATCACGTCGTCGAGCTCACGCCGCCGAGCGTCGACAGCGAGCGAGGCGATGTCGGCGGGCGGCACCATAGTCGCGCCGGCGCCGTACGCCACCGGCGGAACCACCGACACGATCCGTAGCTTCGCGCCGGCCAGCCGCGCAAGCCGCGTGGCTTCGTCGACGGCGGCACGGGCCTCGGGCGAGGCGTCGTACGCGGCGGCGATCGTCGCGATGGCGGAGTGATGCTTCTGCACGTATCCGGCCGGGGCGATCGCGACGGCGCGCGGGCAGCCGTGAAGCAGATGCGAAGCGACGGTACCCGGAAGCGCGCGCGCCGACTCCGTCAGGTCGGTGTAGGGCGGATACGCAGGGTAGGTCTCGTACACGTGCGCGACACGGATGCCGAGTCCGAGCCTGCGAGCGAGCACTCCCGCCAGGGCCAGCGCATCGCGTGCTCGCTCGCCGTAGTCCCAGCCGGCCAGGATCATCTTGTGCTTCGAATCGGAGACCATGCCCCGACGGTAAGCGGGGCCAGGCGAGAGCACATCGGGAGGAACCCCGCCTTCCGGCACCGTGGCGACTACTGAGCGATCAGATCGCCTCGGGCTCCATCTGGATCGCGCCGCACGGCACTCGGCTGCGCACAGCCCGCACGCCGCGGCCGTGGATGCGGACCTCGAACGTCATGCTCCCACCGACGGCCATGGGCGCCGGGGCGGCGCCTGCTCCACGCGGATCCGCGCGTCCACGACGGTGGCGTCGTCGCGGCCGACGAGCACGGGGTTGAGATCCGCCTCGGCGATCTCGGGATGGTCCTCGACGAGCGCGCTCAAGCGGGTGACGACCTCTTCGAGGGCGCTCACCGACAGCGGCTCGGCGCCGCGGTAGCCGCGCAGCAGCGGGTAGGTGCGCAGCGACCGCACCATCTCGCGTGCGTCACCGCGTGTGACCGGCGTCAGCCGAACGCTCGCGTCGCCGAGCAGCTCGGCCGTGGTCCCGCCCGCGCCGCAGGCCACGAGCGGGCCGAACAGCGGGTCGTGCACCACGCCGACGAGCATCTCGACGCCCGGGGGCGCCATGCGCTGGACGAGGAAGCCGTCGCCCTGAAACCCCGCCGATCGCACCGCTGACCGGACCCGCTCGGCCGCGGACCGCACCTCGCCGGCGCCCTCCGCCCCCAGCTCGACCGCGCCCACGTCGGTCTTGTGCACGAGCCCGGTGGCCACGGACTTGACGGCCACAGGCCCGCCCAGCAGCGTGGCCGCATGCGCCGCCTCCTCCGGCGTCGCCGCCAGCCGCCACGCCGGCACTTTCACGCCGTAGCAGTCGAGCACCCGCGCGACGTCGACCGGCGACAGCCAGCCGGATCCGTCTCCGAGCGCTGCGGCGATCACCGCCGTCGCCTCGTCCTTTCGGAGGTCCGCATAGCCGGGCGGCGGCTCCTCCTTCCGCTCCCGCCATGTGCCGTACTCGGCGGCGCGGCCGAGCGCGTGCGCGGCGTCCTCCGGGAACCCGTATGCGGGTATCCGCTCGCCGGCGTGCTCGAGGGCGGCAGCCGGCGGCTCCTGTGCCGCGAACACCGCCAGCACCGGTAGCTGCGTGGTCACGGCGGCTGCGGCGACCGCGCGCGCGACGTCCTCGGCGCGTGTCGCGAGGGGCGGGATGAACAGTGCGATGACCGCATCCACCGCGCCGGACGCCGCTAGCGTGGCGACCGCGCGGCCATAGTGCTCGGCCGTCGCCGTGGCGATCATGTCCACGGGGTTCGCGGTGGCGGCCGCCGGCGGCAGGAACTGCGCGAGGTCGTCCCGGACCCGCTCGGGAAGCTCGCTGACGTCGAGCCCCGCGGCCTCGCACGCGTCGGCGCACAGGATCCCGAGCCCGCCGCCGTTGGTGACGATGCCCACGCGCCGGCCCCGCGGGACCGGCTGGGCCGAGAGCAGCCGCGCGACGTTGAAGAGCTCGGACAGGGTGTCGGTGCGGATCACCCCGGCCTGGCGGAACAGGGCGCCGACCGTGACATCGGACGCCGAGACGAGCGCGCCGGTGTGCGAGCTCGTGGCCCGCGACCCCGCCGACGAGCGCCCGCTCTTCACGGCTAGCACCGGCTTCACCTGCCCGACGCGGCGCGCCAGGCGGGAGAACTTGCGCGGGTTCCCGAACGACTCCAGGTAGAGGACGATCAGGTCCGTGCGGGCATCGGACTCCCAGTACTCGAGCAGGTCGTTGCCGGAGATGTCCGCCTTGTTGCCGTTCGAGACGAACGACGACAGGCCCAGCCCGAGCTCCGCTGCGCCCTCCATGATGGCCAGCCCGAGCGCGCCGCTCTGGGACAGGAACCCGATGCCTCCGACGGGCGGCGTGGCACGAGCGAACGTCGCGTCGAGGCGCACCTGCGGGTCGGTGTTCACGACGCCTATGCAGTTCGGCCCGACCAGGCGCATCCCGGCGTCGCGGCAGATGCCGACCAGCTCGCGCTGGCGCCGGGCACCCTCCTCTCCGACCTCGGCGAAGCCCGCGCTCAGCACGAGCAGCGCGCGCACGCCCCTGCGCCCGCAGGCCCGCGCGACTTCGACCACGGCAGCGGCCGGGACGGCGATCACGGCGAGCTCGACGGGATCTGGGACGTCCTCGATGGACGCGTACGCGGGCAGCGACTCGATCGTCCCGGGGCGCGGGTTGACGGCGTACACGGGCCCGTTGAAGTCGCTCTCGAGCAGGTTGCGGACGACCTGGTTGCCCACGCTCCCGGCCCTGCTCGACGCGCCGATCACCGCGACCGACCGCGGAGCGAGGAACGAGCTGACCGCCGCGACCGAGCCCACGCGCTGGCGCGCCTCGAAGCGCTCGCGCGCCAGCGGCGTGAGCGCAGTCGGGAACTCGACCTCGATCACGCCCGCGGACGACTTCGTCTGCACCTCGAAGCCCGAGTCGCGGAACACCTCGATCATCGAGTGGTTCTCGGGGAGCACCTCTGCCACGAACCAGTCGACCCCGCACTCCGAGGCCGCTTCGGCGAGGTGCGCGAGGAGAGTCGTGGCTATCCCCTGCCCCTGCAGGTCGTCCGCGACCGCGAAGGCCACCTCGGCGCGCGTGGCGCCGTCGCCGACGTAGCACGCGTGCGCGACGATCCGGCCGTCGCCGCGCGTGGCCACGAGCCCGTACGCGTCCGGCGGCTCCATCGCCACCGACTCGCGCGACGCGCGGCTGAGGTTCGCGGCGCCCGTGAAGTAGCGGAGCCGCAGCGAGTCCTCGGACAGCCCGCCGAGGAACGTCTCCATCGGCGCGGCGTCGGAGTGGCCGAGCGGCCGGACGTGCACCGTCGACCCGTCGCGCAGGACGACATCGACCTGCTCCGCGACGTGCGGCCCGGTGGCTGCGTCAGGCATGCTGCGAAACCGGAGCCATCACGCGCTGCACGACGTCCACGAGGCGGTTCGAGTAGCCCCACTCGTTGTCATACCACGCGACGACCTTCACGCCGGTGCCGTCGACCACGGCCGTGAGGCCCGCGTCGAAGATCGCCGAGTAGGGCGACTTCACGATGTCGGCCGACACGATCGGGTCGTCGGTGTAGCGCAGGATGCGCTCGAGCGAGGCGCTGCCGGCGCGTTCGGCGAACAGCGCGTTGATCTCCTCGACGCTCGTCGGGCGCTCGGTCTCCACGCTCAGGTCGACCGCGGATCCGGTCGCGACGGGCACGCGCAGCGCGTAGCCGCTCAGCCGCCCGGCGAGCTCCGGGACCACGAGCCCGAGCGCCCTGGCCGCGCCGGTCGAGGTCGGGATGATGTTCACCGCCGCAGCGCGGGCGCGGCGAAGATCCTTGTGCGGAAGGTCCTGCAGCCGCTGATCGCCGGTATAGGCGTGGACGGTGGTCATGATCCCGTGGCGGATGCCGACCTCGTCGTGCAGCACCTTCGCGACCGGCGCCAGGCAGTTGGTCGTGCACGACGCGTTCGAGATCACGTCGTGGTGCTCCGGGTCGTAGACGTCGTCGAAGTTCACGCCGAGCGCGACGGTCACGTCGGGGTCCTTTGCCGGTGCGGAGATCACGACCTTCTGCGCGCCCGCGTCGAGGTGCCCGGCTGCTCTCATGTGTGTGCGGAAGCGACCGGTCGACTCGATCACGACGTCGGCGCCCACGCCGTCCCACGGAATCTCGTCGGGTACGGTCCGATCGAAGAACGGCACCTCCGTCCCGTCGACCACCAGCGCCCCGTCGCGCGCCTCGATCGAGCCGGGGAACGGGCCGTACGTCGAGTCGTAGCGGAGCAGGTGCGCCGCCATGTCCACGCTCATCACGTCGTTGATCGCGGCCCACTCGATGTCGGTGCCGCGCTCGAACGAGGCGCGGAAGGCGCAACGACCTGTGCGGCCGAATCCGTTGATCCCTACTCGTGTGGTCATCGTGGGGTCCTTCCGTTCGTAGCCCGGGCGTCGGACATGCGCTTATGCGGTCGCGCCTGCAGCCGGCGCGGTCGCCGCTTCGTCCTCGCGCACGCCCGGGGGAACCGCAAGGACCGCGCACGGCGCCACATGCAGCAGCCTCTGCGTCACGCTGCCCACCAGCAGACCGCCGATCGCGGTGTGGCCGCGGGTGCCTACGACGATCAGATCGGCCTCGGCCTCGCGCGCGGTGTCGGCGATGAGCTCGGCCGGGCGGCGCGTGTCGGCGTTTATGACGGTCGCGTCGACGGCCGCCCCATCCGAGCGGAGCTCGTCAACCTGACGCTCGATCTTGGCCCTGACGTCGTCGGTGTCGCCGTAGATCGGCAATCCCTTCGAGTAGCCGGTCACGAAGCTCTCTATGGCGTGTACCACCACCAGCGCGGCGCCGTCGCGTGCGAGCGACTTCACGTACGGCAGGGCGCGATCGGCTGACTCCGAGCCGTCGGTCGCCCAGACGATCGTCTTGAACATGTCGGCCTCCTCCGTCGGACACTGGATTGATCCTCCGGCAAGAGGGCCGCCGCATCATCGGGGGTTACGCGCGAACAGCGTCCGTGGTGACTACGGCTCCTCCTCGCGCTCCTCGCGGTGCACGCCGTAGCGATACAGAACGGTCAGGGCGATGATCGCGCCGGGGATCGGCCACAGCGCCTCCTCGAGCCCCGGCGGGTTGTGCGGCGGCACTCCGGGGGCCGGGAGCAGGTAGCCGAACGCCATCGCGCCACCGACCGCGGCCAGGAACGCGCCGATGATGCCGCCGTAGAAGCGGTCGGGGACGAGGACGGTGGCATGCCAGATGGCGATGCCGATCATGACCCATACGAAGACGCTCATGAAGAGCCTCCCGCCGGCTCCACGAGACGCCCATTCGTCTGTGCAGCGAGCACGCCAATCGCGTTCGCATTCGCGTCACGGGGCAGCACGATCACCGGCGATGCCGCCCGTTGGACGACGGCACGCGACACGCTTCCGAGCAACACCGCTCGGCTCGGTCCGTAGCCGCGCGAGCCCGACACCAGCACGTCGAGGTCTCCCGACTCCTCGGCGAGCACGGCGGCTGCGTCACCGGTCAGCAGGCTCGCGTCGACACCGACGCCGGCATGCCTCAGGTCGATCGCAGCGGCCTCGAGCTGCCGCGCGAGGTGATCGCGCGCCGTTTCGTTCTGGGCCAGCAGCGGCGCCGTCTGGAAGGCCGGATAGGGCGATATCAGCGGCTCGTGCACACCGAGGATGCGAACCCGTCCGTCGCTCCGCGCGGCGAGCCCGGCCGCCCAGTCGAGGGCGGCACGCGACTCGGGCGAGCCGTCGAACGCAACTCCGATCGCGCGGAGCGACTGCGGCCGCGTCGCGTAACCACGCGGGGCAATCGCCACCGGGCACGGCGCACCGGACATGAGGCGCTCGGCGGTCCCGCCGAGCAGCACGCGCCCCAGGCGCGAGCGGCTCGAGGCGCCGATCGCGATCAGCAGCGCCTGGCGCTGATCTGCGATGCGCTGGAGCCCGCGCGCAGTCGACCGATCGCTGACGAGCGTCAGCCGGCGGTCCTCGATCGGCGTGCCGAGAGCGCGCATCTCGTCGTGTACGGCGTCGGCGAGGCCGCGGAGCTCGTCTCCGTCGCGCCCGTCGTCGAGCGCACGCTCGAAGTCGCCGAACGGGTGGACGAGCACGGGGGTCGGCTCGATGCCGAGCGCCGCACCGAGGGTGTCTGCCAGAGCAAGCGCGTCGGCCGAGGCCCTCGAGCCGTCGACGCCGGCGATGATGGTCGGGGATTCGGTCATGCCCCGATGGTCGCCGCACCGCGGGGCGGCGACGATGGGCACAAGCACCCAAATCCGAAATGGCTATTTGGCCCCATCGTCGCCACGCGCACGCGAGGCGAAAGTAAGAGCCATGTTGCTCGAAAACGAATACCCGGACGCGCTCCCGGTCACGGCAGCCGCGCATCAGACCCTCTCCAACGAACTCGCGAAGCTGCGCCACGAGAAGGCGCAGTTCACCGAGCAGCTGCGCATCGCACGGGAGTTCGGCGATACCGCGAACAACGACGAGCACCTCGCGATCCGCGAGGAGGAGGCGGTCGTGGACGCGCGCCTCGCGCGGCTCGAGGACATCCTGGACCGCGCGCGCGTGGTGGATCCCGCCACGGCCCCCGACCTGGTCGCGATCGGCTCGTCCGTCACGGTCCGCGACCGCGCCGGCGGCCGCACGTTCGACTACGTGATCGACGGCGCGCACGCGGCTGTGGCCCAGGGCGCCGTATCGGCCGTCTCGCCTGTCGGAAAGGCGCTGCTCGGGCGCAAGGAAGGCGAGGTCGTCACGGTGCAGCTGCCACGCAGGGGCGAGACGCGCGAGCTCGAGGTGGTCGCGGTGAGACAGCCCGACGTTCCGTGATGCCGGACGTCCTGCGCGTGCGCGCGGCGGGCGCATGGGGTACACCTGTTGCCATGGGCGAACCGGTGGCAGCCGACAACCCGGCTGCATCGCGCGGCCGTCGCGCCGACGACGGGCCCCCGGCGGTTCGCCGAGGGGAGCTGCGCCAGGAGCGCCGCCGCTCGCTGTTCTGGCGCCTGTCGATGGTCAACGTGTCGGTGCTCGTGGTGGTGGCGGTGCTGCTCATCGTCACCCCCGTCACGATCAGCGTTCCGATCCGCGCAACCGAGCTCTTGATCATCCTGGCCGGCCTGATCGCGAGCGCGGCCGTGAACCTGCTGCTCGTGCGGCGGACGCTCGGGCCGCTCCAGCGACTGACCGAGATCATGAAGTCGGTCGATCCGATGGAGCCGGGCCGCCGGCTCACGGGCACGGACCAGCGCGATGCGGAGATCGTCGCTCTCACCCACTCGTTCAACTCGATGCTCGACCGCCTCGAGCTGGAACGGCGCGACAGCGCGCGGCGCGCGCTGACCGCGCAGGAGCAGGAGCGACTGCGGATCGCGCGCGAGCTGCACGACGAGGTCGGGCAGACGCTCACCGCGATCGCGCTCGAGGCCGAGCGCGCGGCCGAGGCCGGGAACGCCGCCGACCGCGAGTCGTGGGGACGAGTGGCGGAGTGGGCGCATGAGTCGGTCGACGAGCTGCGCAGCATCGCGCGCGAGCTGCGTCCCGAGGCACTCGACGACCTCGGCCTCGTCAACGCATTCATCGCGCTCTGCAACCGTGCCTCCGCGCAGGCAGGGATCGAGATCGACCGCCGCCTGCCCGAGCGCTTGCCGCCGCACAGCCCTGACATCGACCTGGTCGTCTACCGGGTCGCGCAGGAGTCGCTCACGAACGTCATGCGCCACGCGCACGCCTCCACGGTGCAGGTGAGCCTGGACGTGGTCGGCGACCGCCTGCGCCTGCGCGTGGCCGACGACGGGCGCGGCATCGCGGAGGGCGAGCCGGACGCCGCGAAGACGGGGCTTGCCGGGATGCGCGAACGCGCGATGCTGGTGGGCGGCTCGCTCACGGTACGCTCCGAGCCGGGCCGGGGCACCGAGGTCGAGTTGGAGGTGCCGCTCCACCCATGACGGTCCCGCTGAAGACGAGGATCCTCCTGGCAGACGACCACACCGTCGTCCGCGGGGGTCTCAAGCTGGTGCTCGACGCGCAGCCCGATCTCGAGGTCGTGGCCGAGGCGGGCGACGGCGCCGAAGCCGTCGAGCGCGCGCTCCAGGACGACATCGATCTCGCGATCCTCGACGTGACGATGCCGCGGATGACCGGCCTCCAGGCCGCCGCGGAGCTCAGCCGCCGGCGGCCCGAGCTGCGCACGCTGATCCTGTCGATGCACGACAACGAGCAGTACTTCTTCGAGGCGCTCAAGGCCGGCGCATCGGGGTACGTGCTGAAGACCGCGGCCAACCGCGACCTGATCGAGGCGTGCCGGGCCGCGATGCGCGGCGAGCCGTTCCTCTACCCCGCGGCCGTGCGCGCGCTGATCCGCGACTACCTCGACCGCGCGAGCCGCGGCCACGAGCTGCCCGAGGACCCGCTCACCCCGCGCGAGCTCGAGGTGGTGAAGCTGATCGCCGAAGGGCACACGTCGGAGGAGATCGCGGACATGCTCTTCATCAGCAAGAAGACCGTCGACCGCCACCGTGCCAACGTGCTCGAGAAGCTCGGCATGCGCAACCGCGTCGAGCTCACGCGCTACGCCATCCGGCGCGGGCTCGTCGAGCCGTAGTCGTCAATCGATCCAGCCGCAGCGGATGGCCGCCGCCACCGCCGCGGCGCGATCGGAGACGCCGAGCTTCGCGTAGAGGTTCTCGAAGTGGGTCTTGACCGTCGCGCTGCTGATCACGAGCGTCGCGGCGATCTCGCGTCCCGATAGACCCGCCGCGGCGAGCTCGATCACCTCGAGCTCGCGCGCCGACAGCGGCGTCGGCACGAGCGGCATCCGGCCCCCGGCGACGAAGCGGCCGACGTCGCGGCCGATCGCCTCGAGCGTCCGCGACCCGAACGGGGCGGGCCAGCCGGACTCCGGCCCGTAGAAGGCGAGAACGGCGACGCGTCGCCTACCGGCGACGAGCGGGATCGTGAGTGCCGCGTCGGATTCGGCGTCGTCGCCGACCAGGAACGCCGCCGCCGAGTACCCCATCGCACGTGCCAGCGGATCGAGCAGATCGCTCGGGCCGGCCGTGCCGCGCTCGCAGCGCTCGAGCGTCTCGCTCACCACCAGCAACGCGTCGAGCGCGCGCTCGGTGGCGCGCTCGACGAGTGGGAACGTGGAGATCGCGCCGGTCATCGCGGCGCGGTCTGGATCACGAGGATCCGCAGGCGCCGCGTGTCGCCCGTCGGCGTGTCGGCCAAGACGAGCTCGCCGGCGCGGCGGCCGATCAGCGCAGAGCCCGGCGGCGACTCGCATGTGAAGACGGCACCGGAGTCGACGTCCGACAGCGTCACCCTCGAACCGGCTACTACGCCGTGGGGGCGCGATTCGGTGGAAAGCATGGGCAGACTGTCGCCAAGCAGCCGCCCGGGCGGAATGGATGGAAATAACCATTTTGCGGGCGGAGGAGCGCGCTTCAGATCAGGCCCTGGGCGATCATCGCGTCGGCCACCCGCACCGTCCCCGCGATGTTGGCGCCCGCCGCATAGTCGCCCGGGACGCCGTACTCGGCCGCGGTCCGGAAACAGAGGTCGTGTATCTCGCGAACGATCTCGACAAGGCGCACCTCGGTGCGCTCGAACGTCCACGAGTCGCGCGACGCGTTCTGCTGCATCTCGAGCGCGCTCGTGGCCACGCCGCCGGCGTTCACCGCCTTCGCCGGACCGAACGCGACGCCCGCGTCCACAAACAGATCGATCGCCTCCGGCGTGCACGGCATGTTCGCGCCCTCGGCCACCGCCTCCACTCCGCCGTCGATCAGCCGGCGTGCGTCCGCGTGCGTCAGCTCGTTCTGCGTAGCGCAGGGCAGCGCGACCTGGCACGGCACCTCCCAGACGGATCGCCCGGGCACGCTGCGCACGGAGTCGCCGCGCCGCGCGGCGTACTCGTCGAGCCGCGCGCGCTCGACCTCCTTCACCTGCTTGAGGAGCTCGACGTCGATGCCGTCTGCGTCGTGCACGTAGCCGGACGAGTCCGAGCAGGCGACCACGCGCCCTCCGAGCGCGTGCACCTTCTCGATCGCGTAGATCGCGACGTTGCCCGACCCCGAGACGACGACCGCGCGCCCGTCGAGCGCGGCACCGCGGGTACGGAGCATCTCCGCGACGAAGTAGGCGGTTCCGTAGCCGGTCGCCTCCTTGCGCACCTGCGCGCCGCCCCAGGTCAGGCCCTTGCCGGTCAGCACGCCGGCCTCGTAGCGGTTGGTGATGCGCTTGTACTGGCCGAACAGGTAGCCGATCTCGCGCTCGCCCACGCCGATGTCCCCCGCGGGCACGTCGGTGTGCTCGCCGAGGTGGCGCGCCAGCTCGGTCATGAACGACTGGCAGAAGCGCATGACCTCGGCGTCCGAGCGCCCCTTCGGGTCGAAGTCCGAGCCGCCCTTAGCGCCCCCGATCGGCATGCCGGTGAGCGCGTTCTTGAAGACCTGCTCGAAGCCGAGGAACTTCACGATCCCGAGCG
>JAICJV010000028.1 GCA_025928265.1 Thermoleophilaceae bacterium | reverse complement strand
TCGTCTCGAACGACGGCGTGAAGGAGACGGTGGCGTGCGGCAGCGGCAGCGACGGCGCCAACCCGGACAAGAAGGACAGGCTGGTCTCCTGCGAGCGCCACGGCAAGCCGTCGCCGCCCACCGACGGCCGCTCGCCCACTCCGCCCAAGCCCGCGAGCGGGCGCGGTGTGGACGTCCACGTGGTGCGTGGACGCGGCAAGATCGTCGCGATCCCCGGCTTTCCCGGCGAGCGCGTCGACCGGCGGCTGCTGCCGGACATCCGCTGGCTGCGCGCGAAGTACCACATCGCGATCACCGACGGCTACGCGCGTTCGGGTCACGCGCCCGGGGGCGAGCACCCGATCGGCGAGGCGATCGACATCGTGCCCGGCCCCGGCGGCAGCTGGCGCGACATCGACAGGCTCGCGCGCTTCGCCGAGCCGCGCCAGAACCACCCGCGCGCGCCGTGGCGCTGGGTGGGCTACAACGGCGATGCCGGCCACGGGCGCGGCAACCACCTGCACCTGTCGTGGAGCCACGGGTCGTCTCGGCGCGGGCATCCGGCGAGCTGGGTTGAGGTGCTCACCGGCGGACGGAAGCCGAGCCCGCCCGGCGTGAGCGCCCGCAACCTCCGCCCGCTGGCCAAGGCGTCGAACCAGTCGCGCGGCGGCGTGCCGCACGTGCGCAGCGACGTGGCCACCGTGCAGCCATGCTCCGGGTCCACGCCGCTCGTGCGCACCTGGAAGACGGCCGCGCGGTCGTTCGGCCTGCGCTGGCAGGTCCTCGCCGGCATCACGCAGGTCGAGTCGGGCCTCGGCTGCAACATGGGCCCCTCCTCGGCGGGTGCGATCGGCTGGACGCAGTTCATGCCCGCCACGTGGAAGGCGTGGGGCATGGACGCGAACGGCGACGGCAGGGCCAGCCCCTACAACTCGGTCGACGCGATCTTCTCGACCGCGCGCTACCTGCGGGCCAACGGCGCGCCGCACAACTACCGCCACGCGATCTACGCCTACAACCACGCCACCTGGTACGTGAACCTGGTGCTCCGGACCTCGCGCCAGTTCGGCAAGGTGAGCGCGGCCGGCGCTCTGCCCAAGCCGCTGTCGTTACGTGATCTGCCGCGGGTGCAGACACATCCCCGTTGAAGAAGCTCTGTGGCGCCGCTGTCGCCGGCGCGCTCCTCGTTGTCCCCTGCAACGCGCTTGCCGCCAAATACTCGGGCTCGACCGACGATTCCAAGTCGATCGCCTTCAAGGTGTCGAAGAAGAAGGTGTCGGGCGTCTCCCTCCGGTTCACCACCGTCTGCGACAACCCGAACGACCCCTCCAACCCGCTGCTGATCACGCTCAAGCCAGATCCGAGCCTGCTCGGCGTGAAGGCGCCCGTCAAGAAGGGCCATTTCTCCTTCACGAGCGACCCGCTCTACTCGATCCAGCACGGCCTGATCATGGTGAACATGGCCGGCAAGCTCAGCGGCAAGAAGGCCAGCGGTACGATCCGCGTGCGCTTCCCGGCGGAGACCGCCGGCTTCGACGACTACGGCGATTGCGACAGCGGGAAGATCAAGTTCACGGCCAAGCGGTGATCGGCAAGCTCGACTTCGTTGCAGTTCCGGCGCGGGACGCCGAGCGGTCGCGTGCCTTCTACGTCGACACGCTCGGCCTGCGGCCCGACGACAAGGCGCGGTTCGAGTTCTGGGTCGGCGACACGTGCTTCGCCATCTGGGAGCCCGAGCGGCTGGGCAGGCCGTTCGAGCCCCAGAAGAACGGGCACCTGGCGCTACACGTGGACGACGTGGCGGCCGCGCGTGCGGAGCTCGAGGCGAAGGGCATCGAGTTCGTCGGCGAGACGTTCGACACCGGCGTCTGCCACATGGCGTTCTTCAACGACCCGGATGGCAACGACCTGATGCTGCACCACCGCTACTCGCCGCGGGACTAGCTCAGGCGGTTCTCGAGCCCGATTGGCCCGGACTGCGGCGCCTCCTGGACGGGCGCCTCCGGCTCGTCCTCGGGCTGCTCCACGCCGAGCATGTCGGCGAGCTCGCCGGACTCGTACATCTCGAGCATGATGTCGCAGCCGCCCACCAGCTTGCCGTTCACGAACAGCTGCGGGATGGTCGGCCAGTTGGAGATGGCCGACAGCTCCTCGCGGATGCGCGGGTCGGGCAGGATGTCGAGCGCGGCGTACTTCACGCCGAGGGCGTTGAGCGCCGCAGAAGAGCGCATCGAGAAGCCGCACGCGGGCTGGTCCGGCGTGCCCTTCATGAACAGCATGACCGGGTTCTCGTCGATGGCCTGCTGGAGGAAGCTGCGGATCTCGTCGTTGGTCATGCCGTGTCCCCTGGCGTCGAAGTCTTGAGTGAGAGAGCGTGGATCGGGCCGCCGACCTCAGCGCCGAAGATCGAGTAGACAAGCTGGTGCTGCTCGATTCGCGAGAGCCCGGCGAAGCGGTCGGAGACGATCTCCGCGCGGAAATGATCGCCACCTCCGGTCAAGTCTTCGACCGCTGCGGTCGATCCAGGGAGGGCCTGCTCGATGCGCATCTTGAGCTCGTCGGCGCTGGGCATTGCTATATAAAAGATAGCGGTCGCCTGGGGCGGCTAGAATCCGGGTCGGATGGTCACTCTTACCGAAATCGCCACGAAGAAGGTCACCGAGTTCCTGTCCACGCAGGAGCACGCCGGTGCCGGTCTGCGCGTGGCCGTCAAGGGCGGCGGCTGCTCGGGTTTCCAGTACCAGCTCGCGCTCGATGAGGCGCACGACGACGATCAGGTCTTCGAGCACGAGGGCATCCGGATCCTGGTCGACCAGCAGAGCCTGCGCTATGTCGACGGCTCCACGGTCGACTACACCGAGAGCCTGATGGGCGCCGGCTTCCAGGTGAACAACCCGAACGTCGTGGCCGCGTGCGGATGCGGCTCCTCGTTCCGCGTCGCCGACGAAGATCCGTCGTGCGGCGTGACGGTCTAGAGCGTCACCTCCTCCGCGCGCGCGACTTGGTCGACGCGCGCTACGCCGACCCGCTCGACGTCCCCGCGCTCGCGCGCGCCGCGCACACATCGCCGGCGCACTTCAGCCGCCGCTTCAAGCAGACCTTCGGCGAGACGCCGCACCAGTACCTGCTCACCCGGCGGATCGAACGCGCCAAGCATCTGCTGCGCGAGACCGATCGCTCGGTCACCGAGGTCTCGCTCGACGTCGGCTTCCGCAGCCTCGGCTCGTTCAGCTCGAAGTTCACCGAGGTCGTCGGCGGCACGCCCACCGAGTACCGCCGGAAGATGCGTGGGCTGTCGCCGGTGCCGACCTGCGTGATGATGGCTTGGACCCGCCCGCACGGAAGAGCAGCTTTGGAGAAGAACTGAGTCGGGCGCGACGTTAGCGTGCGCGCCATGAAGCTCTCACACGCATTTCTCTACGTGACAGACCAGGACGAGGCACTCGACTGGTACACCAACAAGCTCGGATTCGAGGTGCGGGCGGACGTGACGATGGAGGAGGTCGGCATGCGCTGGCTCACCGTCGGGCCGCCCGGCCAGGACATCCAGATCACGCTCATGGTGCCGGGGCCGCCGCCACACAGCGAGGAGGTCGGCCAGGAGCTCAAGCGACTGCTCGCCCAGGGAGCCATGAACGGGTTCATCTTCCAGACCGACGACTGCCACAAGACCTACGCGGAACTGTCGGCGCGCGGCGTCGAGTTCACCGAGCCGCCGTCGGAGCGCTTCTACGGGATCGACGCCGGCTTCCGCGACCCGTTCGGCAATCCGTTCAGGCTCGTGCAGCCCGTGGCTTCGCCATCACCCGCTGGAGCTTGACGGCCGGGTGGGCGGTCAGAGGCCCAGCCTCGTCCTCTCGGCGCGCTTGGTACAGAGAGCCCAGACGCGGAACTGGATGCCTGTGGTCAGGGGCGGGACGCCGAACCACTGTTGGTTACTGCCGGAGAAGTCGGTGGTGCGGACCGCGGCGGTCCACCCCTCCCGCGTATGCCTCGGCAGGAACGTGCGTAGGTTGTACAGCTCGGTTGACGTGACCAGGTTGGAGTCCGCCACCGCCTTCGTGTAGTCCAAGATGTTGTTGATCGAGGCGAACTCCCAGTTGCCGTTGACCGCGACCGGGTCCTTCGCGGGGCAGGTCACCTGCCCCGTGAAGTTGCAGATCGTCGGAAACTTCAGCGGCGGGTGAAAGTCGCATCCGTCGAACTTGCTGCGCACGATCGTCTTGACAAGCGTCGCGTTCAGCCCACCCGTGCCCGAGTGCACGCGGCCGGGATCGCCAGCGCCCTCCTCGCTGGTTGGAGCGACCGTACGGCCGCGGCCGACCGCAGTCAAGCAGCCGTCTCCTCCTTGCCTACACCGGCGCGTTGTCCAGCGACTCCCACAGGTACAGCGACGCCAGCGAGCGGTACGGCCGCCAGCGCTCGCCCAGCGCCTCGAGCTCCGCGGCGCTCGGTAGTCCCTCGAGGCCGTACAGGCGCTCGACCGCCCTGCGCACGCCCAGGTCGCCGACGGGCAGGATGTCGGGCCGCCCCAGGTGGAACATCAGGAACATGTGGGCGGTCCACTCGCCCAGGCCCTTGACCGCCGTCAGCTCGGCCATGATCTCGTCGTCGGAGAGGTCGTCGAGGCGGTCGAGTTCGAGCTCGCCGGAGATCACGTGCTCGGCGAGCGAGCGCACGTAGTTCGCCTTCGCGCGGGATAACCCGACGCCGCGCAGAGCGTCGGCATCGACCTCGAGCAGCTGCTCAGGACCGGGTGTCATTCCGCCGAACAGGTCGGTGAAGCGGCCGTAGATCGTGCGCGCTGCGGCAACCGACAGCTGCTGCCCCACGATCGCGCGCAAGAGCGCCCCGTACGCATCCTGTGGGCGCCCGCGGACGCGCGCCTCGAGGTCGAGCGAGCCGCGCTCGTCGATCACGCGCGCGAGCGTGTCGTCCGCCTTGCGGAGATGCTCGAGCGCCGCCTCGTCGTCTATCTGAAGCAGGCTCACGCCGCGCGCCGTGCCGGGCGGCCGCGCAGCCACTCGGCCTCCTGCTCGCCGAGCGGCGTGGACGGCGGTTCGTCGTAGAGCCACTCGTTCATGATCCGGTGCCAGTTGGCCGTGGCGCCGAGCTGGGCGAGCACGCCGAGCGTCAGGCCCTCCATGCGGCGCGCCAGCAGGGCGTCGGCCGGGATCGTGCCCTCGCGCATCTGGTCCCAGTAATCCGAGCGCGGATCGCCGGCCTGGAGCAGCAGCTCACTGACGTACTGGCGTGTCAGCTTGAACTCCTCGTCCTCCGCGTACCACTCCTGGAGGAGCTGCACGTGGGCGAGCAGGCGCTTGGCCTCGATGCCCTTGTGGTCGCGCGTGTAGAAGCCAAGTTCCGCAAGTCGTTTGTACAGGCCCTCGGCGTCGCCTTCGAGTCCCGCCCGTATAACGCCCTTCTCCTTCTCGACGTGAGACATGGCCACCTTCTTCGTCAAGCCGAAGTCGAGGAACGCGACGCGGCCGTCGTCCATCAGCAGGTAGTTGCCGGGGTGCGGGTCGCCCGAGAAGTGGCCGTTGCGGTAGAAGGAGCCGAAGAAGAAGCGGAAGACGATCTCGCCGAAGTGGTCGCGCTCGTCCTGCGGAAGCTTCTTCACCTGCTCGAAGCCGATGCCGTCGACCCACTCGGTCACGAGCACGCGCTCGCGCGAGAGGTCGGTGACCACGTCCGGCACCACCACGAACGGATGGCCGCGCCACTCGCGCGCGATCGAGCGGTGTGCCTGCGCCTCGTGCTCGTAGTCGAGCTCCTCGCCGATACGCTCGCGGATCTCGGCGCCCACGCTCTTCGCGTCGAGCCCCGGCGCCATCCGCTTGGCAGCCCGCAGCAGCAGTCCCAGGTTCTGGAGGTCGGCGCGAACCGCCGTCGCCACGCCCGGGTACTGCACCTTCACCGCCACGCGCCGCCCGTCATGCAGCCTGGCGCGGTAGACCTGGCCGATCGAGGCGGCCGCGAGCGGCTCCTCCTCGAACTCGGCGAATGCCTCATTCAGCGGCTCCTCGAGGTCGGACTCGATCACCTTGCGCATGTCCTTGAACGGGACCGTGGGCGCGGAGTCGCGGAGCTCGGCGAGCTTCTCCTGGAAGCGGTCGCTCACCTCGGGCGGCATGCCGGCCATGTCTATGAACGACGCCACCTGGCCGATCTTCATCGCGGCGCCCTTCATCTGCCCCAGCACCTCGACGATCTGCTCGGCGGCCTCGATCTGGCGCTTCTCTGCCGCGGCGCGCCGGCCCTCCTGGTCGCGCGTCAGGTTCGCGGCCTTGGTGGCGTAGTTGCGCGCCGTCTGGCCGCCCAGAAGCCCGCCCACCTTCGCGGTGCGGCGGATGCGGCTGGTGGGCATCGGCTCATCGCGGTCCTTCTTGGCCATGCACCAACTGTACGGTCGGCGAGGCGAAGCGGAGGGCTGCTAGACGAGCTCGGCGGGCTGCGCCAGCGCGTCGATCACGGCGCCGAGCTGGTGCCCGACGATCCGCGCACGGCTCGTCTCCGCACGCGTCCAGGCGCGGTCGCCGTCGCCGAACGCCATCATCAGCCCGACCACGTCGCTCTGCGACACGATCGGCGCAATCAGCACCGAGCGGTGGCTCGAGCGCGCCAGCAGCGTGAGCTCGCCGAGGTCGGCGCTGGCGTCGGAGTCCTGCACCTGGAAGACCTCGTGGCTCGCCAACACCTCGCGCAGCGTGGGGTAGTACGACAGCGCGAGCGGCGAGCCGGCCGGCATCCAGGCGTGGTCGGTGACCGTCTCGAGGGTGCCCGCGTCGGAGCCGCGACGCAGCAGCGCGACCTCGTCGGCGGCCATCTCCGCGGCCATCAGCGCGGCCAGCCCGCGCAGCTCGTCGCGCGAGCGCACCTTCGAGAGCCGTTCGGTGAGCGCGGTCAGGCGGGCCTCCGCTTCTTCGCCGGACGGCGCGGCGCCGTTCTCGCGCGTGGCGCTGCCAGTGCCGATCGCGGCGGTGATCCACGGCGCCACCGACGCCCACGGGGTGGCCGGGCGCGCGATGCCGAAGCCCTGGCCGAACGTGACGTCGAGATCGGCGAGCACGCGCAGCTCCTCGGGGGTCTCGATCCCCTCGGCGCAGATCACGGTGCCGGTGCGAGCGGCGAAGCGCACGAACGAGTCGATCAGCGCGGCCTTGGCGGGATCGGAGTCGACGTTGGCCACGAGCGCGCGGTCGAGCTTGATGATGTCCGGCTGGATCCGCATGACCTGCTGGAGGCCGGAGTAGCCCGCGCCGGCGTCGTCCATGGCGATGCGGGCGCCGCGGGCGCGCAGCGGCGCAAGCCGCTCGGCAAGCGTGTCGGTATCGCTCATTCGGTCGTTCTCGGTGATCTCGATGACCACGTCGGAGAGATCCTGCGGCAGGCCGGCGAGCACTACGTCGGACATGAGCGCCGCGGCGCTGAGGTTGAACGCGAGATACGTACCGGCCGGGCGGCCGGGCGCGGCGAGCGCGGCCTCGACGGCGCGCAGCTCGAGCTCGGGCCCGAGGCCGCAGCGGCCGGCGATGGCGAACCACTCGTCGGGTCGCCGCGCGGGCGGGTGCGGGAAGCGGGCGAGCGCCTCGTAGCCGGCCACCTCGCCGGTGCGCAGCGAGACGAGCGGCTGGAACACCGGCACGATCCCGTCGGGTAGCGCGATCAGGCGCTCGACGGTTCCGTAATCGCCGCCGGACCCAGGCCCGCTCGAGTGCTCCGGGTCGTAGCGGAAGATCGTTGACTCGCCGGTGGACTTCGCGCAGTAGAGGGCGACGTCGGCACACTCGACGAGCGTCTCGGCGTCCCGCGCGTCGTCGGGGAACGCGGCCACGCCGGCGGACCAGCTGAGCGTCACCCCGCCGATCGCCCCGGCAGCCGCCCCACGCGCGCGCTCGATCAGCGCCTCGGCGCCGTGGGCGGTCGTGGCGGGAAGCAGGATCGCGAACTCGTCGCCGCCCACGCGGGCGACCACGTCGGTGGCGCGCATGCTCGACTGCATCTTCTCCGCCATCACCTGGAGGACGCCGTCGCCGAACGGGTGGCCGTGCGTGTCGTTGATCTGCTTGAAGCCGTCGAGGTCGATGAGCACGAGCGCGAGCGGGCGACCGTCACGGGTGGCGCGCTTGAGCTCCGCTTCGAGCGAAGCCTGGAACGAGCGGCGGTTGGCGACGCCGGTGAGCGGGTCGGTGGTGGCCTGCGACTCGAGTTCGGCGAGCCGCGCGGCGAGCGCGGACAGGCGGCTGCTCACGGCGCTGACCTCGCGGGTGGGAGCCTCGGCCGCGATCCGCGCGGTCTCGCCGCCGGTGATGCGATCGACGCCGTCAGCGAGCTCGCGCAGCGGCCTGATCGCGCCGCGCCGGAGCGCCCGCCACACGGAGGTGAGCGTGAGCACCAGCAGCGCCAGCCCGATTGCCCCGGAGACGAGCAGCGCGCGCCGCGTCGCGTGAGCGACCGGCTGCGACGGAAGCGTGACCGTCAGCCGGAGGTCGCGAACGGTGTACTCGTAGACGATCGCGCCGCCGGTCTCGTGAACGGAGCGGCCGCCCGGAAGCGGCTCGTCCGCCGGGCGCGTGGTGAGGCTGCCGCCTGCAGCACGCGCGACCGCGGCGACCGGGCTCGCGTGACCTGTGCGGTCGAGCGAGGCGACGGCGGCGCGGTGGAGCGTCTCGGCCTGCCGGTCGACGCCGTGGCGGGCGGCTGAGCGGGCGCCGATCGTGGCGGCGGCGGTGAGGCCGCACGCGAGCGCGAGGACGCACACCAGCAACGGTGCGAGCACGCGCCGCGACAGCCGCCGCGCCTTCTGGTCGGCCGGCGGAATGGCTGTGATGTAGCCCTTCAACGGTTTGCGCCGGGTTTGCGACCGGCCTCATACCAGTCGGTTGCGCGCGCGAGTACCTGAGCCCTGACGGGCGAATCTCGGCCGATTGGCACGAAAGCGCTGCTAGATGCTTGATTCCGGCGCGATTTCGACGGTTTTGCCGATCGCGCGGGACAGGAGATCGGCGTTCCGGCGCGCCGACCAGACGGCCACGCTGGCGTCGCCGCGCAGCTCCGGCATGAGCACGACCTTCCCGTCGGGCACGCTCAGTTCCACGCTCGCGACGCTCCCGTCGCGGCTGCGCTCGAGCTGCTCTGCGAGCCGGATGACGCCTGACAGGATCGCCAGCCGCTCGTCGTCGCCCTTGCGCCCCAGTGGCCCAAGCTCTGAAGCGTCCGGATCGCCCTTGCGGTGGTAGCGGGCGATCAGCGCGATCAACTCCACCTCGCGCGGGCTGTAGCCGGGCAGCCCGGCGTTCAGGATCAGGTAGCGCGAGTGCTTGTGGTGGTCGTCGTAGTCCACCGCCGTGCCGATGTCGTGCAGCAGGCACGCCGCCTCGAGCAGCTCGCGATCGGCGCCGTTCATCTGGGTGAGGCCCGCCTCGCGCAGGCCGTCGTAGATCTCGAGCGACAGGCGCGCGACGTGGCGGGGGTGCGTGAGGTCGGGCTGGTAGCGGCGGGCCAGGTTGAGCACCGACGCGCGCCGCACGTTCTCCACGATCGGCGGGTCGCGATCCGGATAGAAGCGCTCGAAGAAGACCCCCTCGCGCAGGCCCGCGCTCGTGGTCTCGACCGCCTCGGCGCCGCAGTAGTCCATGAGCTCCGCCAGCACCACGGCACCGCCCAGGATCACGTCGCCGCGGTCCGGCTTGATGCCCGGCACCTTCGCGCGCTTGGCCGGCTGCATCCCGGCCAGCTCATCGATCAGGTGCTCGAGCTCCGCGGAGGTGAGGTCGAAACCCTGCGCGTCGGTCTGCGGAAGGCCCTCCTCCTTCTCGGCGGCCGACGCGAGGTTGCGGATCGTGCCGCCGATGCCCGCGGCGCGCGCGGGGTCGCCCGGCTTGACCCAGTCCTCCGCCTCGAGCAGCTCGCGCACATGCCTGCGCAGTGCCTTGATCTGCTTGCCGCTCGCGGTGCCGTCGCCGGGGAGGAAGCGCTCGCTCATCCGAACGGCGCCCATCGGCCACGAGCCCGAGCGCACCAGCGCGCGGTCCTCCACGCGCACGATCTGCACGCTGCCGCCGCCGATGTCGAAGCCGTAGCCGTTCTCGAGCGTCGTGGAGTTGACGATCGCCAGGTAGCCGTAGCGCGCCTCCTCCTGCTCGGACAGCACGCGCGCCTCGAGCCCCGCCTCCGACCGCACCCGCTCGAGCAGCTCCGGCCCGTTGCCGGCGTCGCGGATGGCGCTCGTGGCGACAGCGGTGACGTCGTCGATGCCGGACGCGCGGCAGAACGAGGAGAACACCTTGGCCACCTGCACGGCACGCTCCATCGGCTCGGGCCGGAGCATGCCGTCGTCGCCGACGCCCTCGCCGACGCGGACCGCCTCGCGGATCTCGTCGACGTGCTGCCAGTGGCGCTCGGGCTCGTAGCCGTACACGACGAGGCGGAACGAGTTCGAACCCATGTCGACGACGGCGGCGCGAAGCATTCGCATAGTCTGGCGGCCGATGCGGCTGGTGAGCTTCGATGCGGGTGACGGCGTGCGCGCGGGGATCCTCGACGGTGACGGCATCCGCGACGCCGGGGCCGGCGGGATCGGCGCGCTGCTGCGCTCAGGGGCCAAGCCGCGACCGGACGGCGGGGTTGTACAGGGCGCCCGGCTGCTGCCACCGGTGCCGGATCCGCAGAAGATCCTCCTGCTGGGGCTGAACTACCGCTCGCACGCCGAAGAGGCGGGACTCGAGGCGCCCGAGACGCCCACGTTCTTCGCCAAGTTCCCGAACGCGCTCGCGCCGCACGAAGCCGACGTGGCGCTTCCCGGCTATTCGCAGAAGGTCGACTACGAGGCCGAGGTGGCCTACGTGATCGGGCGCCGCGCGAAGGACGTGGCGGAGGCGGACGCGCTCGACCACATCGCCGGCTACACGCTGCTCAACGACCTGTCCGCGCGCGACTACCAGTTCAAGACCCTGCAGTGGATGCCCGGCAAGGTGTTCGACGGGTCGGCCCCGTGCGGTCCCGCGCTGGTCACGCCGGACGAGGCCGGCCCTCCCGACGCGATCGAGATCGCGCTGACCCTGAACGGGGAGGAGATGCAGCGCTCGACCACCGCTGACCTGATCCACTCGATCCCGCAGACGCTCGCCTACCTCTCGATGCTGATGACGCTCGAGCCCGGCGACATCGTCTCGACCGGGACGCCCGCGGGCGTGGGCAGCGTTCGCCGGCCGCGCGTATGGCTGAAGCCCGGCGACGAGATCGTGGTGGAGTCGCCGCAGCTCGGCCGGCTCGAGACGCGCCTCAGCTGAACGCGCCGTCGCGCCGCCGCGTCCGGCGCCACAGCGCGGCGAACGCCGGGCCGCCCAGGAGCAGCGGCAGCCAGAACAGGATCAGGCGATAGGCGAGGACCGCCGCGGCCGTGGCAGCCGCGGGCGCGCCGAACACGATCAGCGTGCCGATCAGGCCGCCGTCGATGCCGCCCACGCCGCCGGGCAGCGGCAGGAGGCCGCCCATCTGGCCGATCAGGTAGCCGATCAGGATGATCGAGAGCGGCGGGACGTTGCCGACGGCGTGGAAGGTGGCCCACAGCACCGCGTTGTCGAACACCCAGTAGCCGATCGAGCCGATGTAGACGAGCGGGTCGCCGGTCCGCAGGATGCCCCACGCCTCGTCCGTGCCGCCCACGAGCCAGCGCCGGAGGGCCGACCACGCACGCCGTGCACGGCTCGCGTCCGGTCCGGGCGGCTCGCCCTCACCGAAGCGCGGGACGAGCAGCACGGCGGCGATCACCAGCACGGCGAGGATCGCCGGCACGAGCGTGAGCCCGAGCGACAGCGACGGACCGAACACACCGAACGCGAGCAGCAGGCCGATGATCGCCACCGCCACGAAGTTCACCGAGCTCTTGATCAGGAAGAACGCGACCGAGCGGCGCGCGATCCGCTCGCCCGCCATACCGCGACGGCGCAGGATCCACGCGCCGAGCGCGAGCCCGCCCGCTCCGCTCGCCGGCACGAGCGACCCCACCGCCAGCTCGGAGAAGCCGATCTGGAAGCTCTCGCCCCAGGGCATCTTCCGGCAGAACACCGGCCGGAACATGAGCACGTACGAGACGCACGAGCCGAACTCGAGCACCACCGCGAGCACGAGCCAGCCCGGTGCGGCGTCGCTGAGGTAGTGGCGCGCGCCCGAGAGACCGGGCGCCAGCAGGTAGATCAGGACGATGGCCGTGAGGCCTGAGATGACGGCCAGCGCGCGACCCCGGAGCCGGCGCGGTGACACCGTCTCGAGAATCTCGTCGGCACTCGTCTGTGGCGTGGTGGTGGCGATGGTCCTGGAGGAGGGTCGCGGCGTCGTTCTTACCCACTGTAAGGAGCAAGGGCCGGGGCAACAAGGCTGCTCCCGGCCCCTGTCACCTATGCGGCGACCGGCTCGGCGACGAGTGACGGCTGCTCCTGCCCACGCTCGATCCCGTGCTCGCGCACCAGCATCAGCACCGCCAGCGCTCCGGCGAGGGCCACGCCGCCGCCGATCAGCATGATCTCGTTGAAGCCCGAGAGGAAGCCGTCGCGAGCTGCGCTGCCGACGGAGCCGCCCGTGCCCGCGGGCACCTGGCCGCTCGACACGGCGTCCACGAGGTGGCGCGGCTGCGTGCCGGACGCGCCGGTCAGCGACTCGACCTTGCTCGCTCCGTTGTGGAGGAACAGCGCACCCCACGCGGCGATGCCGACCGACACGCCCACCTGGCGGAACGTGTCGTTGATCCCGCTCGCCATGCCGCTGCGCTCCTTGGGCACGACGCTCAGGGCCACGTCGGCAATCACCACGTTCACGAGGCCGGCACCGGCGCCCGTCACGACGAAGCCGGGCAGCAGCGCGCTCCAGCTGTCCGACACCTCGCGGCCGCCCATGAGCAGCAGGCCGAGGCCGACGAGGCCGAGGCCGATGCTCATCAGCACACGCGCGGGCACGCGGGGCACCAGGCTTGCCGCCGCACCCGACACCAAGAACACCGTGACGCTCACGGGCAGGTACTTCAGGCCCGCGTCGAGGGGGCTGTTCCCCAGGAATCCCTGGAGGTACAGCGTGAGGTACAGGAACAGCGCGAACAGCGTCGAGGAGATCGCGAATGCAGCGATCTGGACTCCCGTGAACGACGGGTTGCGGAACAGATCGAGCGGCAGCATCGGGTCCTTGGAGCGCAGCTCGATCAACACGAACGCGCCGAGCAGGACGACCGATCCGGCCAGCAGGGCAACGATGTGCGTCGAGCCCCAGCCGTCCTGGTTGCCGCGGACGAGTGCCAGCACGAGCATGAACAGCGACGTGCTGAACGTGATCGTTCCCGGCCAGTCGGCCCCGGCGGGACGAGGATCACGCGACTCGCGCACGCGCGCGAGGGTCATCGCGATCGCGCCGATGCCGATCGGGACGTTCAGGTAGAAGACCGACTCCCAGCCGAGCGAGTCGGTCAGTGCGCCGCCCACGAGCGGGCCGGTTGCCACGGCGACGCCGATCGTGGCGCCGTAGACGCCCATGGCGGTCGCGCGGGCGCGGCCGGGGGCGAACTCCTGGGCTATCAGCGCGAGCGACAGCGCGAACATGATCGCCCCGCCGATGCCCTGAACCGCGCGCCCGGCGATCAGGAACTCCGTCGACGGGGACAGGGCTATCGCGCCGGACGCCAGCGAAAAGATGCCGAGGCCGATCACGAATGTGCGCTTGCGGCCGACGCGGTCGGCGATCGTGCCGGCCATCAGCACTACCGCGGCCAGGGCGAGGGTGTAGGCGTCGATCACCCACTGGAGGTCGGCGAAGCTGCCGCCGAGGTCCCGGCGAATGCTCGGCAAGGCCGTGTTCACCACGGTGATGTCGAGCAGCAGCATGAAGGTCGCTATAGAGACCGCTGTGAGGGTCCACCATTTGCGTGCCATCTGGAACTTCCTTGCTACTCGGGTTACAATTCCGTAAGGAAACCTTGTCAGGTTGCCGAACTATTTGATTCGGGGAACTTATCAAGTAACCTGACTACCCGCAAGAGCGATGTCCGAGATTCCCATTCCTGGCCTGTTGCAACTCACGTTCGACGTGTTCGAGCGCGAGCTGTTCCCGCGCGTCCAGGCCGCCGGATTCGACGACCTGCGGCCGGGGCACGGCTGCGTGTTCGGGACGATCACGCCTGAGGGCGCGCGACTGACCGACCTGGCCGAGCGGGCGGGGTTGACCAAGCAGGCGGTGGGCGAGGTGGTGTCCGAGCTCGAGCAGGCCGGTTACGTCGAGCGCGTGCCCGATCCGAGCGACGGGCGGGCGAAGATCATCAGGCTCACCGAGCGCGGCGAGCAGGCGTGGAACCTCGGTCGCAGCATCATCGACGAGGTCCGCGGCCGGTGGGAGGAGCGCTACGGCAGGGAGCGCGTCGCCAACATGCTGGAGCTCCTCGACCAGATCGTCGGCGACGAGCTCTGGCCGCTGGCGCCGCCGCGCGCCGCCTAGCGACGGATCGAGACCGACCTCGCGCGGGTCGTCGTGTAGCCGTTTGCGTCCGTGTAGGTGAGCTTCAGCGCGAGCTTGGTCGTCTTCTTGTGGCGCAGCGCCTTGCGGAGTGCCGCCAGCGCCTTCTTGCTCAGCTTCACCGAGACCGTGTGCTTGCCGGACCTGACGCTCCGCGAGAAGCGCCCCAGCATCTTGTGGCCGAGCCGGACGCTTCCGGAGACCTTGAAATCGTGGTTCGCCGTGAAGCTGAGCACCAGCTTCTTCTTCTTCAGGGCGCGCTGCTTCAGCGCCCTGAGCGAGACGACGAGCGGATCGGCCTGTGCGTTGCCCGTCGAGCCGCTGGTGCCGGTGGTGCCGCTGCCGGCACCAGAGTTCGGGAGGCTCACCGCGAAGTTGCGGGTGATGGTGCGCTCGTTGCCCGCCTTGTCGGCGGAATGAACGGTGAACACGTGCGAGCCGTTCGTAAGGCCCGCGATCGTGACCGGCGACCCGGCGGCGCAGGGAACCGGCGAGCCGTCGAGGCTGCAGCTGAGCGCATCCGGATTGGTCTCGACCTCGGAGAAGGAGAGGCCGATGGCGGACGTGCCGACCATCTGGCCCTCGGTCGGGCCCTCGGTGAATGCGAGCGCGGGGAGGGTGCGGTCAAGGACGAACGAGCGTGTCGTGCTCGCCACGTTGCCGACCGCATCGGTGGCACGGATGCTGTACGTGTAGCTGCCGTCCGGGCTTGCAGCGCTGATCGGCGAGAACGAGCCTGCGCACGGCGCGGCCGGCAGGGCGACAGCGCCCGAGAGCGCGCATTGCATCGACGCGTCGGAGTCCGTGCTGATCGTCAGCGGCACCGCGGTCGCGTTGGTGAACGCCGGCACGCTGCCGGAGGTGAGGTTGACGCTCTTGTCGAGCGTCACGGTGACGGTCTTCTCGATGCTGGCGCGATTGCTGGTGTCGTAGGCCCTCGCGCCGATCGTCACCTGCGACCCGTCCGCGAGCGCCGACAGGTCGATCGTGGCCGAGTACGGCGCCGTGGTGTCGGTCGCGACCGGCGTCCCGCTGTTGCCGATGAACCACTGGACCCTCGCGACGCCGGCGTTGTCGGCGGCAGCGGCTGACACGCTCGCCATGCGGCCGACACGGCCACCGGCGCTGGCGATCGACAGTGCGACCGTCGGGTCCGTGGTGTCGATCCAGGCCAGGCTTACGGCCGTGTCGGCGTCGAGCTTCACGCTGCAGACGCCGCTCGTCACGCTGTCGCAACCGGTCCACGAGGGCGAGAAGCCGGATGGGCCGCCCGTTGCCGTGAGCGAGTAGGAATCCCAGCCATCCGGGTCAGGGGCGGCGCAGTCGCCATCTGAGCAGGCGACGGTCTGGCTGCTCATGGCCGTGCAGTCGACTCCGCAGTTGATCCCGGCAGGGTCGCTCGTGACCGTGCCCTGAGTCGTCGTCACTGTCAGCGTGTTGCTGATCGTGCGGTGCGTGATGATCGGTCCCGGGGTGCAGTCCAGGTCGCCGGTAGGGCACTCCGCGGCCGCCGGCTGGGCCGTGGCGAAGAATCCGCAGGCCACGGCGAACGACGCGGCCGCGAGCGCGAGGGTCAGCCTGCTCGCCTTGAAGGTCTGAGTGATGCGCACCGTATGGGTCCTTGCCTCGCGGGGTTAGGGCCGAGCGATCCGTGCTCGTGGATCGGCCATGGAGTTCTGTCGCGTCCTTGCTACCGCGGGCTGGCGCGTTGCGCTTCACCCCCGAGGATGATTCCGGGTCGTCCGCTGGGACGATCTGCCCATATGGGTTAGTCCAGCCGCTGGCGGCGCCGCGCGCCGCCGCCTAGGGACGGCGAGCGAAAACCGAGGAGACCAAGGACGCAGGCCCGCAGGCTTGCGCCAGCAAGTCAAGTGGCCGAGGACGCAGGTATCCGACGGTTTGCAGCCGCCGTCAGGGCTGGCCCTCGACGGCGCCGGGAACTCCGGTGTTGGTCGAGTACTTCGGCTGGATCTTCATGTCCGGCCGGATGTAGTGGACCGCCTGCGAGACCGCGATCGCGGCCTCGGCGAAACCCGTGGCGATCAGCTTGAGCTTGCCGTCGAAGGTGGTGATGTCACCCGCCGCCCAGACGGCGTCCATCGACGTCTTCATCAGCGGGTCGACGACGATCGCGCCCTTGTGTACCTCGAGCGGCCACTCCTTGAGCGGTCCGAGCGCGGTCTTGAAGCCGAGCTGGAGCAGCACGGCGTCGGCCGCGATCTCCACGACGTCGCCCTCGTCCTCGGAGTGGTACAGCGTGATGGTCTGGACGTGGCCGTTGCCCGACACGTCCTTCACCTGGTAGGGCACGCGCACGTCGACCTTGCCGGCGTCCTTGGCCTCCTCGATCTCGCGGACGGTGATCTCGTGCGCGCGGAAGCCCTCGCGCCGGTGCACCAGCGTGATCTCCGACGCCGTGTCGAGGAGGTTGAGCGTCCAGTCACAGGCGGAGTCGCCGCCGCCCACGATCACGACCTTCTTGCCGGCGAACGCCGATTTCTCGCCAACGAGGTAGTGCGCGCCCTTGCCCTCCCACGGGGACATGTCGTAGCCGGGCAGCTTCTTCGGCTCGAACGCCCCGTGGCCGCCCGATATGACAATCGTGCGTGAGAGGAAGTCGCCCTTGTCGGTGACGAGCCGCAGGATCTGCTTCTCGGGGTCGTCCGGGTCGGGCTCGTACTCCACGCGCTCGGCCGTGGTCTCGAGGTGGACGGGCACGTCGAACTGCTCGATCGACTGTTCGCGCAGCATCTCGACCAGGTCCCTGGCGAGCACGCGCGGGTGGCCGGGGACGTCGTAGATCCACTTCTCGGGGTAGAGCGTGGTGAGCTGGCCGCCGAGATCCGGGAGGGAATCGATGATCTGCGCCGAGGCCTCGCGCATGCCGGCCCAGAACGCGGTGATCAGGCCCACGGGCCCGGCTCCGATCACGGTGATGTCGCGGATATCGCTCATGTGGCGGAAGTCAGGTGACGGTCGGATGTGCGGCGACCCTCTCCCCGTCGAGAGCGTCGAGGGCGCGCTCGATTGAGGAGGTGATGCAGGTGAAGATCGGGGTCTCGCTCTCCGTGTAGGCGCTCGACTCCGTGCCCCTCAGCTCGTGCACCAGATCGAGGAACTCGCCGGGATCGTCCGCGTTGAACGAAACCACGAATTCCTGATCGTCTATCCCGAAAGAATAGGAGGTGTTGATCTCGATGCCCGAGTAGCGCCGCCCCGTTTCGATGTGGCTGCGCATGATCCGCAGGCGCTCCTCGCCGGGCAGCATGTACCAGTCGCGCCGCTTCCACATGGGGTAGATGATCAGGTACTTGCGGTCCGATCCCTCGCGCGGCTTGAGCGGCTGCTCCTCGTCCGAGTAGGCGGACTCCTTGGTCATCGCGAGGTAGGAGTGGCTGATGTCGGCCCAGCGCATCAGCCCGCTCTGGTTGAGCACCACGTGCAGCTCGTGGATCGGCTCGAGGGTGGGCGCCGCCACCCGCACGAGCAGGTCGGTGTCGCCGCGCGTGCCGACGGTCGAGTAGGTGCGCAGGAAGTGATCCTCGGCGAAGTCCTGGCACGCCGCCGCGAACTCCTCCTTGTCGCGCGCGCGGTCATCCGCGTCGCGTCTGCGCCACGCCGGATCGACCTTGAGGAAGGTGAATTTCACGAAGTGTCGGCCAGCCATCTACATACAGTGTGGCCGATGCGTCGAGTGGCCACCACGATTCTGGTTGCGCTCGCCGCTCTTTTCGTGGTCGCTCCGGCACAGGCGAGCGCCAAACGCGCGCTCGTCGCGTTCATCCCGACGCAGCCCGCGCCCAAGATGCCGCTGCTGTTCGACCTCGAGCAGCGCGACTTCTCGTACGGGCTCACGAGCCCCAGCATCGGCTCCTATTCCAAGCGGCAGATGGTCCTCGACATGAGCGCGGGCACGCGGATCGCGAACGGCGCGTACTCGCATCCGCTCGGACGGCTCGACCTCGACTACTGGCGCAGCGGCGGCCGGATGGTCGGCTGGTTCTACGACAACAAGCGAGCCGTGAGCGCGCCCGGCGACGTGCTGCCCGGCCTGTTCGCGCAGACGCTCGAGCGCGCGGGGAAGAGCGTCGCCTACTCCGGGGTGATCGGCTACGAGCAGGTCGAGGCCGCCGTGGCGGCCGATCGTGCCGGGCACCTCGAGCGCGTGTCGATGGGGACGATCGGCACGTTCTCGGCGCGCACGCAGGCGCTGATGGATCACTACGACCTCGTGGTGGCGCGCTTCCCGGAGGACGAGGCGGGGCTCGAGGCGCTCGACCGGATCGTGGCCAAGCGCGCGCCCGACGAGCTGATCTATGTGGTGCGCGCGCCGCCACCGGGGCGCGGCAGGCTGCTGCCCACGGGGATCATGGGACGGGGCTTCCCGCCCGGGCGCGTGCTGTTCTCGGACACCACGCGGCGCGTCGGCCTCGTGGCCGCCACGGACATGCCCACGACGCTACTGCGCTACCTCGGCGTGCCGATCCCGAAGCAGATGCAGGGCGAGACGATCGAGGCCCGCCAGGACGGCAACGCGGAGGAGGTGCGCGAACGGATGGCGCGCCTCGACGTGGTTCTCGGGCGCCGCGCCCCGGCCATCCGGACGTTCGCGCTCGCGTTTCTCGGACTGATCGCGGTCGGCTGGGTGGCGCGCCGGCGGGAGGGACTGCGCTGGGCGCTCCGCACCGGGTTCCTCGGCGCGCTGTGGCTGCCCGGGGTGGGCCTGTTCACCGCGGCGATCGCGCCCTCTCGCACCGTCGAGGTGCTCACGCTGACGCTCGGCTCGCTCGCGCTCGGCGCCCTCGTCGACCGGCTCGTGCGCTGGCCGCTCGCGCCCGCGGTGCCGGCGGCGATCGTGTTCGGCGCGCACGCCATCGACCTCGCGCGCGGGTCGCCGTGGATCGGCGCGTCGCTGGCGGGGCCGAACCCGAAGGGCGGCTCGCGCTTCTTCGGCATCGGCAACGAGCTCGAGATCCTGCTGTCGCTCGAGGTGCTGATTGGCCTCGGCGCCCTGCTCGAGCTGGTCAGGCCGAAGTGGGTGCCGCGGCTGTTCGCGCTCGGCTGCCTGGTGGCGGCGGTCGTGATCGGCTCGGGGCGGCTGGGGGCGGACGTGGGCGGAGTGATCACGCTCGGGGCAGGCGCCGCCGGTGCAGTGCTGGCGTCGCTTGGCCGGCGGCCGTCGGTGCGGGCCATCGTGATCGCCTGCCTCGTGCCGGTGCTCGGCATCCTCGGGCTGATCGGCCTCGATCTGGCGACGGGCGGCGGCGCGCACCTGACCCGGACGGTCGTGCACGGCGAGGGCTTCGGCGGGTTCCTCAACATCGTCAAGCGGCGCTCGGCGATCTCGTGGCACGGCCTGAGCAACACGTGGGTGCTCATCATCTGCCTGATCGGGCTCGTCTCGTTCGTGATTGCGCTGCGCAACCGCGAGCGCATCTTCAGCCCGCTGCGCGGGCACCCGGCGTTCATGGCGGGGCTCTGGGGCGGCCTCGCCGCGACGGTGCTCGGCGCGCTCGGCAATGACTCCGGCCCGGTGATCTTCGCGCTCGGCTTCCTGATCCTGCTGTTCGCGACCGGCTACGTGCGTGGGGGAGCCACCGGCAGCCCCGAGGCCGACACGCCGCCGAGCCGGTCCGCGGCCCGCGCGGCGCGTCCGCCCGCCACCGCGCCAGGGTGAGCGTTTCTCAAGTATGGGATCCGTAGGTTCGTCTACGATGCCCGAGTGCGCCTAGCACTCGTCTCCCCGTACTCCTACACATATCCGGGAGGCGTCGTCAGGCACGTAGAAGCGCTGGCCCAGCAGTTCATCGCCGAAGGCCATGACGTGCGCCTGATTGCGCCGTTCGATCCGGATGACCGCCGCGCGCGCGTAACCCATCGCGGGGCGCGACCGCAGCAGCGCGAGGCGCCCGATTACCTCATCTCGCTCGGCCGTTCGATCGGGGTCCCCGCGAACGGGGCCGTGTCCAACGTCTCGCTGGTGCCGTCCTCGGTCGCCGTGCTCGAGCGCGAGCTGCGCCACGGCGGCTACGACGTGGTCCACGTGCACGAGCCCAACGGCGCCGCGCCCGCGGTGTTCGCCACCGAGACGGCGCGCGTGCCGCTCGTGGGCACCTTCCACACGTACTCGACCGGCGTCGCCAACCGGATCGCGTCGGGGCCGATCGGGCTGCGCCGCACCTACAACAAGCTGCACCGGCGCATCGCGGTCTCCGAGGCGGCGCGCTGGACCGCCGAGCGCTTCTACGGCGGCCGCTACCGGATCGTCCCGAACGGCGTCGACCTGTCGGCGGCGCCGGACGAGCCGAAGCGGCGGTCGGAGCAGCTTCGGCTGGCGTTCGTCGGCCGCGCCGAGGAGCGCAAGGGGCTGCCCGTGCTGCTGCGCGCCTTCGAGGCGCTGCGCGGGGCGGGTGTCGACGCGCGCCTCGTGGTAGCCGGCGCCACGCTCGAGGAGGTCGAGCCGTATCTGCTCGACGCAGAGGGCGTCGAGGTGCTCGGCCGGGTGAGCGAGGAGGAGAAGTTCCGCGTGCTGCACGAGGCGGACCTGCTGTGCGCGCCGTCGCTGCGCGGCGAGAGCTTCGGCATGGTGCTCACGGAGGCGTTCGCGTGCGGCACGCCGGTCGTCGGATCCGACATCGTCGGCTATCGCGACGTCGTGCGCCAGGGCCTCGACGGCGTCCTCGTCGCTCCGAACGACCCCGCGACGCTCGGTTACGCGCTGCACGAGCTGGCGCTCGATCCCGCTCGCCGCGAGCGGATGTCGGTGGCCGCGCGCGAGCGCGCGGAGCGCTTCTCCTGGCACACCGTCGCGGGCGAGGTGATGGAGACCTACGAGGAGGCGATCGAGCTTGCGGCGGACGCCCGCGCGCAGTCGTTCGCCGTGCGCACCGGCCTGCGCGCCGCCGACGGGCAGCCCGTGCAGCCGCCGGTCCGGCTGCCGTCGCCGGAGCCGCTCGAACCCGGTGCAGGCCGCAAACGCGTGCTGCGAATCGTGCGCCGTGCCGCCGTCTGGGGAGGCGCCGCCGCGGGCGCCGGGCTCGCCGCCCTCGCGCTCCAGCGGATCGGCCTCGACTCGATCGGCAACGCGCTGCTCGCGGCCACGCCCTTCTGGGTCGTCATGTCGTTCGCGCTCATGTGTCTGTCGATGCTTCTGCGCGCCGAGTCGTGGCACGCGATCCTGCGCGCGGCGCTGCCGGGCGTCAAGGTCCGCCGTCGCGACGCCACGCGCGGCGTGATGGTCGGTGTGCTGATGTCGGCCACGCTGCCCGCGCGCCTCGGCGAGCCTTCGCGCGCGCTCATCGTCGCGCGCCGCGTCGGTCGCGTGCGCGAGCGCCTGCCGGTGGTGCTCGGCTCGATCGTCTCGCAGACACTGCTCAACCTGGTCGCGCTCGCGATCCTCGGCTCGATCATGTTCGGCACCGTCGGGCTGTTCAAGGGACACGAGAGCGCGCTGATCGTGGCCACGCTCATGCCGGTCCTGCTGATCGTGCTGGTGCTCTGCGCTCCGGCGCTGCTGCGGCGCGGCAAGCCGTCGCGCTTCGTGCGGGTCCAGCAGGCGATGGCCAAGGCGCGTGGTGCGCTCGTGCAGGTGCGTCGCGGGCTCGACGTCTTCCGCCACCCCAAGCTCGGCATCTGGGCCGCGTTCTTCCAGATCCTCGCGTGGGCGGTCCAGTGGCTTGCCTGCTACACGCTGCTCGTCGCGCTTGGGCTCGGGCACGTCGGCGTGGGGGCGGCTGCCGCGGTGCTGTTCGCCGTGAACGTGACTGCCGCCGTGCCCGCCACGCCGTCGAACATCGGCGTGTTCCAGGCAGCGTGCGTCGCCGTGCTGTCGGCGTACGGCGTCGGACACACCGACGGCCTGGCCTACGGGATCATCCTGCAGGCGGTGGAGGTGGCCACCGCGCTCGCGCTCGGCATGCCGGCCCTCGTGCGCGAGGGGATGTCGTGGAAGGACCTGCGCCTGCGCGCCATCCACTCGTCGCCGGTCGAGCTGTCGGTCACGCGCCGGCGCGGCCGCGACGCCGAAGCGCAGGTCTGAAAGACCGCGTTAGGCCGGGAGCCCGACGGGTACCTCTCCGCCGATGCCAACCGAGCCCGAAACACTCAGCCTCTTCGATGTAGCCAAGCGAGCGGTCGAGATCTGCGACCCGCCCGGAACCGATGCCGCCCTCGGCGACTTCCTCGTGCAGTTCGAGGACGACGACGAGCCGATCACCGCGGTCGAGAGCGTGGAGGAGCGCGTCGCGATCGCGTCCGAGGGCGTCGATGCCGACGTCGGCGATCCGGCCGTGCAGATGGCCGGCGCCGTGATCCTCTACCTGGCGCGCCGCCGCGACGAGATCGACGACGACCCCGACCACGTCCTGCGCCTGGCCGCCCGCGCCGAGTACAAGGGCGAGCCGCCGGAGTTCATCCGCGACTGGCTGGTCGATCGCGGCGTGAAGCTCTAGTTCGCGTCGCGACGCGTGCTCAGCGCGGTCCCGCGCGGCGGGCTCGGCGTTGGGTCGCGGCAAGTAGGGGGGTTGGGTCAGAAACCCACCGGATGCTCCGGAAACCGCCCACACCCCTGTGCGAGGCTGCGGCGGAGTGAGGTGACCGTCGGTGGAGGGCTTAGCTCGCGAGCGCGGCCTTGACCGCGGTGCGGAACGTCCTGTTCGCCGCGTGGATCGCCTGGTTGCGTGTCTTCGCGGCCGGGCGGACCGCCTTCCTGAAGGTGCGGAATGCCGCCCGGATCCGCGGGCGATCGTTCTTCACCGTGCTGTGGACGCAGATCTGTACCGACGCGCCAAGAAACAGCCTGCACGCAGCGAAGTTGCGGCCGCATCTAGTGCGGGAACATCCCGCCGTCGATCCCGATCAGCTGATTGGTGATGTAGCCGTTGCGGATCACGGCGAGCGTGAGGTCGGCGACCTCCGCCGGCGTTCCGAGCCGGCCGACCGGTACCCGCCGCGCGAGCTCCTCGCTGCCGCCGGGCAGCATGCCGGTGTCCTCGATCAGCGCGGGTGCGATCGCGTTCACGGTCACGCCGGAGCCGGCGAAGCGCGACGCCAGCCAGTGCGTGAGCCCGTGTAGCCCGGCCTTTGACGCCGCGTAGTGCGGGCCGACGATCCCGCCGGTGAACGCCGCCACCGACGACATGAACACGATCCGCCCGAAGCGGCGCTCGCGCATGCCGGGCGCGAGCCGCTGCGCCAGCAGGAACGGCGCGGTCAGGTTCACCGCCAGGTGCGCATGCCAGTCCTCGCGCGTGACGTCCTCGAGCGCGTCGCGGCGGACGCCGACGCCTGCGTTGGCGACGAGCACGTCGACGTCGCCTGCCTCCTCGGCCAATCGAACCGCGGCCTCCGGGTCGCTCAGATCGGCCCGGATCTGTCGTGCGCCCAGATCCGGAGGCGGCGCGGTCTGGTTGTAGGAGACGACGACCTCGTAGCCGTCATCGGCAAGGGCACGCGCGATCGCGGCCCCGATGCCGCCACTCGCGCCGGTGACGAGGGCTACTTGGACTTCGTCACCCGCTGGAGGTCGATCACGAAGATCAGCGTCTCGTTCGGCGCGATCGCCGGCGGCTGGCCCTGCGGGCCGTAGGCGAGGTTCGGCGGGATCACGAGCTCGCGCCGGCCGCCCTGCTTCATCCCGACGAGGCCCTGGTCCCAGCCGGGGATCACCATGCCGGCGCCGAGCTTGAACTTGAACGGCTGCTTGCCGCGACTCCACGACGAATCGAACTCCTGGCCGGTGCTCCACGAGACGCCCACGTACTGGACGGTGAGCTTGTCGCCGCTCTCCGCCGCCTTGCCGGTGCCCTGCACCACATCGCGGACCTGCATCGTCCCGGGCGGGTTGCCCTTCGGCTTGGGGATGACCGGCTTGACGTTGAGATCGGATGCAGACGGCGGCAGCACAACGCCCTGGACGGCCTCGCCGCCGCCCCCGCCGCTGTCCTGCTTCTGCGAGCCGCAGCCGCCGATTGCCAGAGCCGCGACCGCGAGCAGCGTGATGGTCCTGCCCGTGCGCATCGGCCGCGGACCCTATCGAGCGAGGCCCGCGAGGAGGGTGTCAACCGCCGCCTCGGCCCAGCCCGGCGCCTCGCCCCCCTTCAGGCGGCGGGCGAAGAACGCTCCGAACAGCATCTCGATCGCGATGTCGAGGTCGGCTCCCGAGCGGATCTCGCCACGTTCCTGCCCGCGTCGCAGGATCGACCGCACGACGTCCACACCGCGCCGGATCGTGCGCTCGCGATGAAGCTCGAGCGCCTCCGGGTCGCGCTCGTCGAGGAGCGACCCGAGCGTGCCCATGCCCACCGTCGACACGCCGTCCTCGAAGCGATGCAGGTGCTCGACGAGTGCGTCATGCGTGTCGTCCGGCAGCGGCTGTGCGAACCGCTCCGCGCTCACGGAGGCGACAGCGGCGGTCGCGAGGTCCGCCTTGTTGCGGTAGCGCCGGTAGACCGTGGCCTTGCTCACACCGGCCGCGCACGCCACCTGCTCGATCGAAAGCTCCCGGTAGCCACGCGTTCGCAGGTGCTCGACCGCGGTGGCGAGGATCCGCCGGTCGATCGCTGCGCTGCGCGGCCGCCCGCGCTGCACCGCCGCCGTGCTCATGCGTGTGCGGCGGCCTCCTGCGGCGCGCCGTGACCGGACGCGACGAAGTCCCGCTCGCGCACGAAGAGCGCACCGAGCAGCGCACCGGCGAACGCGACGACGGCCGAGATCAGAAACAGGGTGTTGAGGCCGGACGAGAACGCGCTGCGCGCGATCTGACCGACCTGCGCCTGCGCCTGTTGCGGCACCGAGTGGAGAACCTGGTTGAGCGCACCGGAAGCGGTCGCACGCGCGAGGTCGCCGGCGTGCGAGGCCCCGGGCGTGCCGGCGAGACCCTTCGCGATCTTGTCCGTGATGTGGGACTGGAAGACGGCGCCCAGCGCAGCGATCCCCGTCGCGATCCCGACCTGGCGGAAGGTGTTGTTGATGCCCGAAGCCATGCCGCTGCGTTGCGGCTCCACGACGCCCACCGCAGCCGTGGCGAGGGCCGGGTTGATCGCCCCGATGCCCGCGCCCGCGACGATGAAGCCGGCCAGCAGCGTGGTCCAGCTCGAATTCGCCTTCACGCCGTGCATGAGCAGCAGCCCGATGCCGACGAGCACGAGGCCGCCGGAGAGGAACACGCGCACGGGAATGCCCTTCGACGCCAGGCGTCCCGTGAGCGGCGCGACGAAGAACGACACCACCGTGAGTGGCAGGAAGCGAAGGCCCGCGTCGAGCGGCTTGTAGCCCAGCACGCTCTCCACGTACAGCGTGATGTAGAGAAACAGCGAGAACATCGCCGACGAGATCACGAAAGCGACGACGGACGCCCCGCCGAAGCTCGGGTTGCGGAACAGCTTGAGCTCGAACATCGGGTTCTCCTGCCGCAGCTCGATCGCGATGAACGCGATGAGCGCGACGAGCGTCCCGGCGAACAGCGCCACGATCAGCGTGCTGCCCCAGCCCTCGTCGTTGCCGCGGATGAGGCCGAGCACCAGCATGAACAGCGCCGCGGTGAACGTGATCGCGCCGCCCCAGTCGATGCCCGCGGGGTGCGGGTCCTTCGACTCGTCGACCTTCGCGAGCGTGAGGAACACCGCGGCGACGCCGATCGGCACGTTGACGAAGAAGATCCACTCCCAGCCGAGGGCGTCGGTGAGCGCGCCACCCACGAGCGGGCCGATCGCGACGGCCGCCCCGATCGTGGCGCCCCAGATGCCGAAGGCGGTGCCGCGGTCACGCCCGGTGAAGGCCTGTGCGATCAGCGCGAGCGACGTGGCGAACAGCATCGCGCCGCCGATCCCCTGCACGCCGCGCGAGAGGATGAGCCAGAGCGGCGACTGCGCGGCGCCGCATGCCGCCGACGCCGCCGAGAAGAGGACGAGCCCGATGATGAACACCTTGCGGCGGCCGATCATGTCCGCGAACGAGCCGGACACGAGCAGCAGGGCGGCGAGCGTGAGCGCATAGGCGTCGATCACCCACTGGAGGTCCGTGAAGCTCGCGTGCAGGTCGCTGCGGATGACCGGCAGCGCGACGTTCACCACGGTGATGTCGAGCAGCAGCATGAAGACGCCGATCAGGACGGCGCCGAGCGTCCACCACTTGCGGGACGAATCCATTGCTCACCTCTCCACGCGGTTTACGAGACGGAGCGTATCGAATTGAGGAAGCTCCGCGACGACTCGACCTGGGCGCCGCCCGCACGTACCCGGTCGACCAGCTCGCGATCCGACGTCACGACCGTGATGCCCGCCGGGGCCGGATCCACTCCCACCATTCGCGCGATCTCGTCGTCGGCGGCGTTGCGGCCGCGGCGCGGCGCGAACCGCACGTCGACCGGTGCCGTATCCAGCTCGAAAGGTCTTCCGTCGAACACAACCGTGACCTCATCTCCCGACTCCTCCGCGAACTGCGCCAGCCGCTCAGCCAGCCGCCGCATCGCTCCACGGCGGTCTTTCCACCATTCGTCGGGGGTCGATCCGACCACGTTCATACCGTCTACCAGCCATCTCTTCATGAAGAAATCCGAACGTTGGCCGATGTCACGGGTAACGACCCCTACAGTGGGTAACAGCGAGCGAACATGACTTCAGAACGATCACAGGCATACGGACGCGTGATGAAGACCCTCGAGGACGTCGGTCCGGCCAAGCTGACCGAGCCCGAACGCGAGCGGATTCGCCACGCCGCAGACACCCTGTTCTTCGCGGAGGATCTCGGCAGCGACGCCGAGGCCCGCGACGCGGTGTCGGACGTCACGGCGCTGGCGCGCCACCTCGTGGACTCGGAGCGCTGGCTCGACGAGTCGGCACGCAAGCTCCTTCACGACGTGCTCGCCACCGGCCCGCTCGCGCCCGTCGCGTAGCGCGCTACATCCCGGCGTCGCGCTCGCGCGGATCCTCGCGGGCGGGCGCGTAGTCCTCTTCCGGCAGCTCCTCGCGGATGTCAGGCTCGCGCGGATCGCCGCCGCTGAACTCCTCTGGGTCCGATGCGCCGAGCCGACCCGGGTGGATACGTCCCTCCTCGCGTAGCCGCCGCACGTCGCCGGCCGCCTGCGAGTGGAGGTCGAAGCCGCAGTTCGGGCACAGCGCCGCGCTCTCCTCCACCTGCTGTCCGCAGTTGGGGCAATCGATCATCGTGCCTCCTTATCCCCGCCACAGCGTGACGTACACCGGTGGCCGGAATCGTCCCGCAGGAACGTCGCTCGAGCGCGCCAACATCGCCTGCGTCGCCTCGGGTGTGGTGATGAAGCGCCGCAGCGCCGATGCCAGCTCCGGCCGCCGCTCCGGCCCGAGGGTGCTCGCGTGCCACAGCTCCTCGAGCGGCGTGGTGCTCACGTCGAGCCGCACGAGCGTGCCGCGCCGCAGCTCGTCCATGACCGTGTGCGCCACCGCGAGCGTCACGCCGCGCCCCGACTCCGCGCCCATCACCGCTGCGGTGTGTGTCGGGAAGGCGCGCACGTTGTCGGGCGCCAGGCCGTGGCGATCGAAGAACGAGCCGACCACGGTGCTCGGATCCGCGCCGGACGGCCCCACCAGCCAGCGCTCGCCGGCAAGCGCCATGGGCGGGAGGTGCCGGCGGCCGGCAAGCGGGTGTCCGGGGCCCGCCACCACCACGAGCCGGTAGCGCAGGAACGGCATGGTGTCGGCGTCGTCGGGCCGCGGCCCGAGGGCGATGTCGGCCACGCGGTCGGCGAGCAACCCGGCGAACGACTCCGGCGGCTCGACCATGACCGACACCTCGGTGTCCTGGAAGCGGCGTGTGAATGCGTCCATCAGCGGCGAGACCACGTACTCGGCCACCTCGCTGGTGGCCGCGAGACGCACGACGCGGGTCTCGCCGCTCACGGCGCGGCGCGCCTCGTCGGCGAGCCCGAGGATCTCGCTGGCGGCGGCGGCGAGCCGTTGCCCGCCGGGCGTGAGGACAAGCACGTTGCCTCTGCGGATGAACAGGTCGTCGCCGAAGTCGCGCCGCAGCGATGCGATCGCCGCGGAAACCGCGGGCTCGGAGACAGAAAGCTCGCGGGCCGCCGCGCGCACCGATCCCAACCGTGCCACGGTTGCGAACGAGCGCAGTTGAGCGAACGTCATCGCGGATTAACCGATCGGTTAGACCGTCCTTGACTTGCGAGCCTACTCTGCGACGCTCGCCTCGGGGAAGACTCGATACCTCCAGGAGAGGAGCTGCGGATGCAGGTACCTGCGCCGTTCGAGTACGAGCGCGCGATCAGCGTCGACGACGCGCTGGCGCTGCTCGACCGGCTCGGCCCGGAAGCGCGCGTGATCGCCGGCGGGCACAGCCTGCTGCCGATGATGAAGCTGCGCCTGGCCGCGCCCGAGCACCTGGTCGACATCAACGACCTTCGCGACCTCGACTACATCCGCACGAACGGGTCGGAGATGCGCATCGGCGCGATGACGCGCCACCGCACGCTGCTCGAATCGGACGCGCTCGAGGTGCAGTTCCCGATCTTCCGCGACGCCGAGCAGGTGATCGCCGATCCGCCGGTGCGCAACCGCGGCACGATCGGCGGCGCGCTCTGCCAGGCGGATCCCTCCGAGGACCTGTCGGCGGTGTGCGCGGCGTGCCACGCGAAGCTCGTGATCCGCGGGCTCGACGGCGAGCGCGTGGTCGACATGGACGAGTTCCACAAGGGGCCCTACGAGACGAGCGTGGGCCCGGCGGAGATGCTCACCGAGATCCGCCTGGAGATGCGCCCGCGCCCGGGAAGCGCGTACGAGAAGGTCGAGCGCCGCGCGGGCGACTGGGCCGTGGCCGCCGTTGGCGCCGCGGTGTGGATGGATGAGGACCGGATCGCCGACTGCGGCATCGGCCTGAGCGCGCTCGGCTCGAACGTGCTGCGCGCACACCGCGCCGAGGAAGAGCTGCGAGGCAAGCCCGCGACCGACGAGACGATCGAGATCGCCGGCCGCGCCGCCTACGAGGAGTGCGAGCCGGTCACCGACCAGCGCGGGTCGGCGGAGTACAAGCGCCACCTGGCGTATGAGTTGACAAAGCGAGCCGTGCGCCGCGCCCTCGAGCGCGTGCCGAGGGGGTGAGTGGCATGCAGGTGAAGATGACCGTGAACGGCGAGGAAGTCACGCGCGACGTGGAGCCGCGGATGCTGCTGGTGCACTTCCTGCGCGACGAGCTCGACATGACCGGGACGCACTGGGGCTGTGACACCTCGAACTGCGGCACCTGCGTCGTGCAGATGGACGGCGAGCCGGTGAAGTCCTGCACGGTGCTCGCCGCGATGGCGTCCGGCCACGAGATCCTCACCGTCGAGGGTCTCGAGCAGGACGGCACGCTCGACCCGGTGCAGCAGGGCTTCATGGAGGAGCACGGTCTCCAGTGTGGCTTCTGCACGCCGGGGATGATGCTCACCGCGAAGGCGCTCCTGCGCGAGAACCCGAACCCGACGGAGGCGGAGATCCGCGAGGCCATCTCCGGCCAGATCTGCCGCTGCACGGGCTACATGAACATCGTCAAGGCGGTGCGCTGGGCGGCCGACCATCAGCCGTCACCACTGGCCCAGGAAGTGAGGAGCTAGGGGAATGGCAACCGACGTCGAGAGTCCTGCAAAGGCGCCCGAGGAGCGGCCGATCGGCTTCGGCCGGCTGAAGCGCAAGGAGGACCCGCGCTTCATCCGCGGCCAGGGCAACTACGTCGACGACCTCAAGCTGCCGGGCATGCTGCACGGCGCGATCCTGCGCAGCCCGCTCGCGCACGCGAAGATCGTGTCGATCGACAAGTCCGCGGCCCTGCAGCATCCGAAGGTGCACGCCGTCGTGACGGGTGAGGACCTTGCCGCGCAGAACCTCGCCTGGATGCCCACGATGTCGCACGACGTGCAGGCCGTGCTGGCCACCGACAAGGTGCGCTTCCAGGGCCAGGAGGTCGCGTTCGTCATCGCCGACGACCGCTACTCCGCGCGCGACGCGCTCGAGTTGATCGACGTGGAGTACGAGCCGCTGCCGGCGGTCGTGAACGCGCGCAAGGCGCTCGACCCGGACGCGCCCGTCATCCGTGACGACCTCGAGGGCAAGACCGACAACCACATCTTCGACTGGGAGGCCGGCGACAGGGCTGCGACCGACGCCGTCTTCGAGAAGGCCGACGTGGTGGTCTCCGAGGACATGCTCT
>JAICJV010000012.1 GCA_025928265.1 Thermoleophilaceae bacterium | reverse complement strand
GTGTCGCGCGGCTCACACGCCGCGAGATCGACGAGCGCTACTCGGAGCTGCGCCGCATGACCTCGCTCGGCGAGATCAGCTAAGCGCCGTCGCCCAGAATCCGCTTCTTCTGGGCGTCGAACTCGTCGTCTGACGGCACGCCGCGGTCACGCAGATCGGCGAGCTTTGCGAGCTGGTCGACAGGATCGGCGGGCACGCTTGCGCCCAGAGGGCTGACACAGGTCCTCCTTCTCGGTTGCGGCCGACTCTAAATGGACGTGAATGGCCGAGCAACGGCGCTACGGCGCCGGATCCACGTGCGGGTAGGCATTGCGCTTGCCCTGGAACTCGAGCGGCTGCTGGACCCTGCACGGCGGTGCCGGTTCGCCGCTGCCCGGGTTGCCGGCGTTCTGGCAGTCGAACGACTCGAGCCCCGATGAGAGCTTGAGGAGGCCCATCGGCACGAAGTAGGGGTTGTGGCGGTTCGTCCCGTAGCGGCGGGCCTGCACGGCGGCGCCCTCGGCGGTGAACGGCACCAGCGCGCGGATGTAGTGGATCGGCGCGGCGCCCGGCGACGGCCGCTCGGTCCCCTGTGTCGAAGCCGCCAGGTTGGCGATCGCGCTCACGACCTCCTGCTTGTAGAGCGCGAGGTAATCGACGACGGGGCCGGCCTGCTGGAGCGTCGGCACGAGCACGTGCATCACGGGACGCAGGTTGTCGACGATCCGTGTGAAGGCAGGGAGGCCCGTACGCGACAGCGTCACGACGCGGTCGAGATCCCCGAACAGCGCCTGCAGGTCCGGCGCCAGTGCCTCCGCGTCGATCAGCGTGGGGCCGAGCGCACGGGCGGCGGGGCGCAGCTCGGACACGACCGGGCGCGCGAGGATCGACGTGCCTCGGACCGCGTCGAGGGTCGGCTGGAGCTCGGCGAGCGTGGTCGGAAGGATCCGCACGATGTCGGCCAGCTCGCGGTTGCGCGCGGCTGTGGTCGAGAGCACGCGGTCGCCCGCGCGCACCAGCCCCGAGAGGTCGCCCTGGCGCTGCGACACGGCGCCCAGGACCACGCCCGTGTCGCGCACGACCCGGCGCAGCGCCCCATGCTGTTGGTCGAGGATCTCGAGCACGTCGGTCGTGTCGCCGGCGAACGGGCCGACGTTGCCGAGCGTGTCGTTGATGGCCTGCGAGCGGCCGTTCGTGGCGTGCGCCAGCTCACGCACCAGCAGCTGGAGGTCGGCTCGAGTGCGCGGGTCGAGCGAGCGCGTGATCTCGTCGAGCTGCGTGGTCGGCACCACCTGGTTGCGCGGCAGCGCACCGCCGTCGGGCAGCTCCCCGGACCGGCGGTCGCCCGGCGTCAGCTCGACATAGGTCTCGCCGAGCAGCGTCTTCTGCCGCAGGATCGCCTTCGTGTTGCGCGGGATCGGCGCGTAGCGCGGGTCGATCTCCATCAGAGCGCGCGTCCGGTCGCGCGCGAGGTCGATGCTCACCACCCGGCCCACCGTCACGCCGGAGATGCGCACGTCGGCCGCGTCCGCGAGCTGTGTGGCCTCGGGGAAGTCGGCGGAGAAGCGGTACTGCGCTGGCGCGATCGGCGACGGGCCGCCGAACGACTTCCACAGGAACAGGAGGATCGCGAAGCACGACAGCGCGAAGATCACCATCGCCGCGATCCGGCCGAGGCTGGGAGCCGTCTTCTGCACTACGGCCCCGCCTTCGAGGGACAGAACGCGTTCGTGCCGAGCGGCCCCAGCGCCGGGTTGGCCGCGATGACCTGGCCGGCGGTCGAGCAGCCCACCATCACGAGGCCGCGCCAGACCGTGCCGTGCGCGTCCTGGATCGACAGCATCGACGCCGAGTTGTGGAAGAACCAGGCGAGCCAGAAGAGGTATCCCTCCTCCGTGCCGGGCGGGTTGTACCCCAGCTCGTTGGCGACGTAGGTGAGCACGTCGAGTGAGCGGTCGAGGTTCGGCTGCGCGGTCTTGAGTGCGTCGAGCGAGGGGCGCAGCTGCTTCACGAGCGGCGTGGTGTCGCGGACGAGCGGGCGCAGCTGGTCGCGCACCGTGGGGAGGGCATCGCGCAGCAGGGGGCGAACGTCGACGAGCGCCGGCGCGAGCCCGCGCACGGTCGGGCGGAGCGCGGTGAGGGCAGGCGCCAGGTCGGTTGCGAGGCCGGTGGTGGCGGTGAGCGCGCGGTCGGTGGCGCCCAGTGCTCCGGGCAGGCGATCGACCGCTGCGGCGAGTTGGCCGTTGCGCCCGGCGATCGTCTGGAACGACGCCGTGCTGCCGTCCACGAGGCTCGCCAGCTCGTTGTCCCTCGACGCCGCCTCCCTTGCGAGAGCCCGCAGGTTCGCGGTGATTCGTGCGACCTTCCTGCGGCGGTCGGCAAGCGCGCCCATTACCGCGGCGGCCTGGCGGGCGGTCGGCTCCGACGCCGCGACGAGCCGGCGCAGGTCGCGTCCGCGGCCGCGCAGCCCCTGGCCGCCCGCGTTCGCCACGGTGGCCAGGTAGTTGCGCGTGTCGGCGTCGAGCGCGGCGAGAACCTCGTCCGGGTTCACCGTGGCGAGCGTGTTCCAGACAGGGAGCGTGTCGCCGTCCTTCAACGCCCCCCTGTCCGGCAGGGCCGGGTTGGGAGTGCCCGGGTCCATGGCCACCGACATGTCGTTGAGGCCCGTCTTCGGGCGCAGCAACAGGTGCGCGTTGCGGTAGACCGGCCCGAGGTCCTTCGAGGTGAGCTTGAGCTGCACGACCGCGCGGCCCTGCTTCAGCCGCACCTCGCCGACCTCGCCGACGGCGACCCCGGCCACGTTCACGGTCTGCCCCTGCCCGGGGGTCACGGCCTGGGCGCTCGAGAACTCTGCGTAGATGGTCCGCTCGTGCTGCCAGGGGAAGTGCAGCCGCTGGTGGGCGGTCACGTAGCCGGTGACCGCGAGCGCGACCACGATGATCCCGCCGAGCGTGACCGCGTGGACCCAATGCATGCGGAGCGCGCGTCGCAGTCTCACGGCGCCGTCCCCTGCTGTGGCGCCGGCCCGGTCTCCGCCGAGAGGTCGACCGGCCGCTGGCTGATGCACTGCACGTCCGGCCGGAACGGGGGCGGATTCGCGGTGTAGCGGGGGCGAGATCCCAGGATCGGCTGCGACGTCAGGCCGACAAGCGGCTCGCCGAGCCCGGGCACCTTTCCGGTCGTCACGATCTGGTCGCCGAAGCCCGCGTGGTAGCGCACGGCCGGGCCGTCGCCCGTGAAGTTCTGCGACGCCGACGCCAGCCCGACGGTCGAGTCGAGGATCTCGCGGTAGATGGGCCGCCCGGTCGTGTGGGGAGGGTCGACCACCGAGCCCTTCAGCACCGGGATCGCGTGGAGGCGCACGCACTCGGTGATCGGCTGGAGCTTGCCGAGCGACCCCCGGAGCCGTGGCCCCAGAACGCTGAGCGTGCGCACGGCCGGATCGAGCTGATCGAGCAGCGCGGGCAGCTCGTCGTGGCTCACGATCGCGCGCGCCTGTACCAGCAGCGGGTCGGCGAGCGCCAGCGTGGCGGGCGCCGCCCGCAGCCCCGGACGTGCCTCCAACGAGATCGCGCGCAGCGACGGGAACAGTCCGTTCAGAGCCTTGAAGGTGGATGGCGCGTGACCGGCGATGTCGGCAAGCGCGGTGAGCGAGCGTCCCACCTGTGCCTGCCGTTCCGCGAGCGTGGTCAGGGTCGTGTTCAGCGACTCCACGAGTACGGGCAGGTCCCGGCTCCGCGACGACAGGGCGCGCGCGGTGCGCTCGCCGTCGCCGATGAAGCCCGCGAGATCGCCTGGGTGCTCGCCGCGCAGCGCCTGCGTGGCGATGGCCGTCTTCAGGAACGCGGGCTCGAGCAGCGGAACCAGCCGGCGGAAGTGCTGCGCGCCGCCCTTGTCGACCGACTGCGACAGCTCGTGCAGGAAACGCTGCAGGTCGCTCCGCGTGCCCGAACCGAGTGACGTGAGCACCTGGTCGAGCTGCACCGGGCCCGCCGTCTGGGTGATGGGGATCGTCCCGCCGTCGGGCAGGTTCGGCGACGACGGCGTGCCCGGCTCGAGATCGACGAAGAAGTTGCCCTCGAGGAACAGCCGTGGGCGAATCTTGAGCGTCGCGTCGCGATGGATCGGCAGGCCGGAGTCGGCGAGGTAGAACGTGACCGTCGCCGCCGAGCCGGGCCCGCGCTCGACCTTCGTGACCTGGCCGACGGTCACGCCCGCGATGCGCACGGGCGAGCGCGCCTGGAGCTCGTTCGCCGACCGCACGACCGCCTTGAACAGGTGCTGCTGCTTCCACGGCACGCTCCCGCCGAACGCGAAGTAGGCAGCGATCGCGATCAGCACGATCGTCCCGATCCCGGCCGCGAACGGGGTCAGCCGCCTGCGCTCGCGCCGCTTCACCTGTTCACGCCCTGGTTCCCGGGCACGTGCCCGATGCGCTGCCCCGGCAGGTACGGCTCGTTGCCCGTCTCGCACTCGTGCGTCTGGCCGGGGGCGGCCGTGTTCCCATACGGGTTGAAGTGGAGGCCCGGCGACGGCTTCGCCTGGGCGCGGAACTCGTCGGTATTGGCGATCACGAGCGTGCGGAACCAGGTGCCCGAGGCGTCGCCCTCGGAGATGCTCGAGGAGGTGTTCTCCGCCCAGTGTCCGAGGTAGTTGCAGACCGTCTGCATCGGTGCGACGAAGCGGAGCACCGGCAGCGCGGTGTTCACGACGGGAAGCAGGCGGTCGAGCGACCCACGCGTGAACGGATCCGACGCGAGGACGTCCAGGGCGGCGAGTGACGCGCGCAGCCGGTCTGACAGCGCGACCGCGCGGCGCACCACGGGAATGCCGGTGCTGACGGCCGCGTGGAGCTTCGCCGCCGCCGGCGCGAGCACGCGCGCCCCGGGCTGGATGTCGTGGATGAGGCCGCGGGCATCGGAGAGGACGGGCTGCGCGACGGCGAGCGTGCGGGTCGCGTTGTCGAGCGTCGGCGGGAGGCCCTCTAGCACCCGGCGGACGTCGCCGTCGACCGACGCGAGCGCCCCCGCCGTGGTGCTCGACGCGCGCACGAGGGATCCGAGCTGCGGAGCCACCGGGGCGAGCTCGCCGGTGGCGCGGGCGGCGCCGCGCACGAGGCCGCTCAGGTTCGTCCGCGGGTCGGCGAGGTTGGCCGCCACGCGCCGCCCGTGCTCGAGCAGCGGCGGGAAGCTTGCGATCGCGTCGTTCAGGTCGGTGCCGCGTCCCGCCACGCCGTCGCCGAGCCCGGCGACCGCCAGCTGCAGCGACCGGCGCGTCTTCTGGTCGAGTGCGTTCAGGACGTGGTCGAGGTCCACCGCCGGCGTCGCCGCCGCAAGTGACAGCGACTGCCCCGGGCTCAGCGGCCTGCCCGCGTGGTTCGGCGTGAGCTCGACGTACTTCAGCCCGAGCGCGGAGCGCGCGCGGACCGCAACCCGCGCGCCGGAGTAGAGCGGCTGCGTCGTCTTGTCGAGCTTCAGCGCGAGTTTGGCGACGGTGCCGGTACGCGTCGGTTGCGCGGCGATGGCGCCCACGACGCCCACGCGCTTGCCGCCGATCCGCACCTCGTTGCCCTCGACCAGGCCCGCGGCGTCCGGCACGAGCGCGTTCACGTCATAGGTCGGGATGAACGGCAGCCCCTCGTTGGCGTTGTACGAGAGGAAGACGGCGACCACCGTCACGAGCACGGTGATCGCCCCGATGAGGATCGGCGAGCCGACAATGCTCGTGTTGGAGTTCTGCCTCACCGGCCCAGCAGGTAGTCGAGGATGTGCGTGACGTCCGGCGGCGCGGCAGGCGCAGGCGCAGAAGGTGCGGGCAAAGTGGGAGCCGCCGGAGCTGCAGGGGTGGGCGACGCAGATGGCGAGCTCGAAGTCGGAGCGCTCGAAGGCCGACGGTGCGGCCGAGACCGCCGCCCCCGCTTTCCGCTTTCCGCTTTCCGCTTTCCCTTTCCACCCGCCGCCACCGACCCACCGAAGTGCGCATCACACCCCGCGACAGGCTTGGTCGCATACACCGCGCAGTTCCCTGCGATCTGGTAGCTCGGCAGGATGTGCGAGTAGCTGTCGAAGCGCGCGACCGCGGCCGAGCCGAAATAGAGGAACTTCAGGAGCCCCTCCGGCACGCCGCGCGCCTTCAGCGAGTCGGTCAGATCGCGCCCGATCCGCGCCGCCTCCGGCAGCTGCCGCGCGATCGGCAACAGCTTCGCGGCGACCGGCTTGGCGGAGCGCACCGCACGCCGGCCGGTCACCGACAGCTCGTTCAGCTTGACCAGGGTCGGCCGCGCGGCGTCGCTGAGCGGCCCGAAGTCGCCGAGCAGGTTCGCGAGCGGTTGCGCCGCGCTGTGCAGCTCGCGCGCGACGGGCCGGGCCTCGGTGGCGAAGGCGGCCAGGTCGTTGGCCGCCGGTTCCAGCCGCTGAAGCATCGGCGGCAGCCGGTCGATCGCCACGCCGAGGTCGCCGCGGCGGTCCGCGACGGCGGTGGCGACCTTGTCGGCACGGCCGATGAAGTCGCGCACGTCGCCGCGGTGCGCGGCGAGCGACGAGAGCACCGTGTCGGACGCGTCGATCAGGTGGCCGAGCGTTCGCCGGTCGCGGTTGAGGATGCTCAGCACGTCGTTCGCGCGCTGGATCGCGGGGTTGGCGCGGCGGATGGCGGCGTTCAGTTCGGCAGGGCGCCCCGCGAGCCCGACGCCGAGCTCGTTGATGAGCACCGTCAATCGCGACCGGTACGGCAGGCGAAGCGCCGAGAGGACGAGGTCGAGGTCGACCGGGGAGTGGTTGTTCTGGAGCGGTACGACCGCCGCGGACCCTGTGAGCGCCCGGCCCTTCGGCGAGCCGGGGTCGCAGTCCACGAACTTCTCGCCGATCAGGCTCTCGGGACGGATCGAGCACGTCGCGTCGGTGTGGAAGGGACCGAACTCGCGCCGTACCTCCATCTCCACCCGCGCGCGGTGATCGGGAGCCAGGCGCACCGCCTTGACGTCGCCCTCCACCGCGCCCGCGATCTTCACGTCCTGCCCGGCCACGAGGAAGTCCGCGTTGTCGAAGATGGCGTCGACCCGGTAGGGCGTCGGTCCTGCGCCCCTCACACCCATGAAGATCAGCGCTGCGATCAGCGCCGTCACGCCCGCGGCGGCGGCTGCCAGCCGCGCGATCACGGTGGCCCGTCCCCGGGGTCGCAGCCGGCGACGTGGCGCGGGTTCGACCGGTCGGGCGCCGGCTGGGTTGCCGCGCCAGGGCAGCGCGCGGTGTTGTCGCGCTCGTAGCCCGTCAGGCCGGGCACCGACGATGGAATCGGCAGAAGCGAGGCGATGCCCTCGGGCGAGTAGGTGCTCGACTGGAAGGAGATCCGCGTGTAGTGGCCGTTCGCGTCGTAATAGCCGCCGGTCGTTCCGCCAAAGCCGTTGAAGAGACCGCCGATGACGTCCGGCGTGTACGGACGCACCTCCGTGAGGATCGGGATCAGGTCGTCGACCGTGGCCGTCGCCGAGGTGAGCGCCGGGACCGCGCTCCGCTCCAGCGGCGGCAGCTCGCGCAGCACACCGATCAGGTCGCCGGAGCCGGGGCGGTCGAGCGTGCTCCGGAGCCGAGTGACGAGCGGGCGCAGGTCGTGCGCGGTCGGCCGGAGGAGCCCGAGCGTGTCTGCCAGCGGCCGCGCGACCGGGCGGGCGGCCCGCAGCGTGGGATCGACATCGCCGAGCGCCGCCCGCAGGTTCACGAGCGTCGTGTTGCCCTCGCGCAGCGTCCCCGGCATTCGCCGCAGCAGCGAGTCGAGCGCCGCGTCGCGGCCGGCTATCTCGCCGAGGGTCGCGCGCCCCGACGTGACGAGCTGCTCGAGCTGCGGCCGCCGCGATGCCACCGCCGACACCACGTCGGCCGACTCGACGAGGAAGCGCGCGAAGCGGCCCTGGTCGTGGAGCAGCTCACGGTCGAGCGCATCCGCCTGCGACAGGGCCGGGTCCAGGTAGGTGAGCGCGCGGCCGAGCTGCCGCCCGCGCCCCCGCAGCGCGCCGGCTCCGTTGCGCGTGAGGAACTTCAGGTCGCGCAGTGTCTGGGGGTTCAGCGCGTTGAGGATCTCGTCGAGGTCGACCTCGGACTGCGTGTCGTGCGCGGGGATGGTGCCCCCGGGCGCGATCTCCGGGTTGTTCACGGGCCCCGGAGTGAGGGCCACGTAGCGGTTCGCGACGCCTGCCAGCGACGCCGACCGGACCTCGGCCTTCGTGCCCCGGTGCAGTGGCCAGATGCTGTCGTCGCTGATCGAGAGCTCGATGCGCGCACGTGCGTCCTGCCCGAGCTCGAGCTTCGACACGGAGCCGACCGACACGCCGCCGACCTTGACCTGGTCGCCCTTCACGAGCTGGCTCGCGTTGTCGAGCGAGAGCACCACCTCGTACGAGGCCCCGCGGGCGAACAGGAGGTACCCGACGGCCACGACGCCGAGCGCCACCAGCGCAATAGTCGTCACCCGTGCAGCGACCTGCCCGCCCCGCCGCGTGGGCATACCGACGCACCTCCTCCCTCAGTGCGCGTATCGAATCAGCCCGGGGGTTGCGGATGCGGCAGGCCCGGGTAGCATCCCGCCCGTGAGCAGTGGCGCGTGGATGTTTGTGTGGATGATGCTGGCGCTGAAGATCCCCATCGCGGCGCTCCTCTACCTGGTGTGGTGGGCGAGCCGCGCGCCCGAGGGATCGGAGCCCGAGCACGTGCGCGACTGGCGCCCGATTCACCCGCCCGAGGCGCCACGGCCCCACCGCCCGCGGCCACCACGCCGCGGTCCGCACGCCGAGCCGGAGCCGGCGCCACCCAAGCGCATGCGCGTCTACGCCAAGCCGCGCGTGGTGATGCACCACCGCTAGTCCGCTGCGCCAGCGCGACCGAGACGATGCAATCCGTATCTTTTCGGGTACGGGATCGAGAGAGCTTCGAGAAAGAGGGCGGCATGGCTGACGAGCAGACCCAGAGCGAGAACGGCGGGGGCGTAGCCACCTCGAGCAACACCCTGTCGATCACCGACAACCGGACCGGCGAGCAGTACGAGATCGAGGTCCAGGAGGGCGACGTCATCAAGGCGATGGACCTCCGCCAGATCAAGGTCCACGAGGACGACTTCGGGATGATGTCCTACGACCCGGCGTTCACGAACACGGCGTCGACCAAGAGCGCGATCACCTTCATCAACGGAGAGGCCGGCGTGCTCGAGCACCGCGGCTACCCGATCGAGCAGCTCTGCGAGCAGTCCACCTACCTCGAGGTCGCCTACCTCCTCGTCAACGGCGAGCTGCCGACGAAGGACCAGCTCGACAAGTGGACGCACGACATCACGATTCACACCTTCGTCCACGAGAACGTCAAGGAGTTCCTCCAGGGGTTCCGGCATGACGCGCACCCGATGGGGATGTTGCAGTCCACGGTCGGCGCGCTGTCGACCTTCTATCCCGACTCGAAGGACATCCAGGACGAGAACGAGCGCTACTGGGCCACGATCCGGCTGATCGCGAAGATGCCGACGCTGGCCGCTTTCGCGTACCGCCACTCGCTTGGGCTGCCGTACAACTATCCGGTCAACGACCTCAGCTACCCGGCGAACTTCCTCTCGATGATGTTCAAGATGACGGAGCTTCGCTACGAGGCCGACCCGCGGCTCGAGCGCGCGCTCGACGTGCTGTGGATCCTCCATGCCGACCACGAGCAGAACTGCTCGACGAACGCGGTGCGCGCCGTCGGCTCGTCGCAGGTGGACCCGTACTCGGCAGCGTCGGCGGGGATCGCGGCGCTCTACGGGCCGCTGCACGGCGGCGCCAACGAGGCCGTCCTGCGGATGCTCGACCGGATCGGGAGCGAGGACAACATCAAGGACTTCCTCCAGGGCGTGAAGGACGGCAAGGAGAAGCTCATGGGCTTCGGTCACCGCGTCTACAAGAACTACGACCCGCGCGCGCGGATCATCAAGAAGCACGTCGAGGAGGTCTTCGAGGTCACGGGCAAGAACCCGAAGCTCGAGCTGGCGACCGAGCTGGAGAAGCACGCCCTCGACGACGAGTACTTCACCGACCGCAAGCTCTACCCGAATGTCGACTTCTACTCCGGCCTGATCTACGAGGCGCTGAGCCTGCCGACGGAGATGTTCACGGTCATGTTCGCCATCCCGCGCACGAGCGGCTGGGCCGCCCAGTGGCTCGAGATGGTGAACGACAAGGAGCAGAAGATCGCGCGGCCGCGGCAGGTCTACGTGGGCGAGCGCGAGCGCGACTACGTGCCGATCGACAAGCGCTAGTCGGTCTAGGCAGACGCCGCCCGCTTACGCGGCCCGCCGCGGCCAGACGCCTGCGCCGGCATGAAGCCGTTCGCCTGTGCCTCGGCCTCCTGGATCAGAAGAAGTCGCTCGAGCAGCGCCTCCACTCGCCGGAGGGAGTCGAGCACCTCCGGGAGCGTCTCCACAGGTGTCATCCCGGCCTGCAGGCCCTTCATGGCCTCCTCGAGGCGGCCCATGGGATGCGTGATCTCGCTCAGCGGGTTAAGACGCGACAACGGACGACCTCCGCGATAGGTGACAAGGGGCATCCTGCAACACGGACTGGACGGTACGCCACCCCCAGATGGGTCAACCCCGTACGACCGGGTAGCCTCCACTACATGGAAGATCTGCTGGTAGACGGTCACGGCAGGCGGATCTCGGACCTGCGGGTCTCCGTCACCGACCGCTGCAACTTCCGCTGCCAGTACTGCATGCCCGCCGACGGGCTGCCGTGGCTCGACCGCACCGCCGTCCTCACCTTCGAGGAGATCGAACGACTGGTGCGCATCTTCGCCTCGCTCGGAGTGACCGACCTCCGGCTCACGGGCGGCGAGCCCCTCGTACGGCGCGACTTCCCGCGGCTCGTGGGGATGCTGTCGCGCGTCGAGGGCCTCGACGACGTCTCGCTCACCACCAACGGCTACCTGCTCGAGCGCGACGCTGCCGCGCTCGTCGAGGCCGGGATCAACCGCGTGAATGTGTCGATCGACTCGCTCCAGCGCGACCGCTTCTTCCAGATCACGCGGCGCGACTCGCTTCCGCAGGTGCTGCGCGGCCTTGACGAGCTTGCCAAGCATCCCGAGGTGCACCCGATCAAGGTGAACGCGGTGGCGATTCGCGGCTTCACCGAGCAGGAGGCGATCCCGTTCGCCGAGTTCGCCCGCTCGACCGCGTTCCAGGTGCGCTTCATCGAGTTCATGCCACTCGACGCCGACCATGCGTGGAGCGCCGACCAGGTGCTGACCGGCGAGGAGCTGCGCCAGATCATCGACGCCGTCCACCCGATCGAGGAGCTGCCGCGTGAGCCCAGCGCCACCGCGCGCGTCTTCCGCTTCCGCGACGGCACGGGCGAGATCGGCTTCATCAACCCGGTCTCCGAGCCGTTCTGCTCCGACTGCAACCGCATCCGCCTCACCGCCGAGGGCAAGCTGCGCACCTGCCTCTTCTCGATCCACGAGACCGACCTGCGCGAGCCGCTGCGCTCCGGTGCCACCGACGCGGACATCGAACGCGTCATCCGCGACGCCGTGTGGCGCAAGGAGCTGAAGCACAACGTGGGCGAGCCGGGCTTCCGCCAGCCGCCGCGCAGCATGAGCGCCATTGGCGGGTAAATCGGGCGGGATCCGCTGTGCGGCCTGCCGGGTGGGGCGCGGTTTCTGGTGACAGGCGGCTCCCGCTATCGCCTGTTGATACGCGAGGGGGCGAAGTTCTCGCGGGAGGGCTACGACTCGTTCGACGCCGCTTTCAGCGAGCTTCACAAGCGCGGCAAGGAACTCGAGCGGACCACCAACGCCAAGCCCGTGAACACGATGCTCGGCCGCCGCTTCGACCCGGTGCAGCAGGTGGCGGCGCGGCTGGAGCTGCACGCTCCGAGGGGCGTCCGCGGCGGAGTGGACATCCGTGGCGACGGCTCGTCGGAGGCGTTCACCGGCTGGATCCGTCGCAAGCTCGTCGCGCAGCGAGCGGGCGAGTCGCCGTATCAGGCGCTCAGGCGCGAGCTGCGCAGCTAGCTGCGCTCGATTTCGAGCGTCATCCCGGCGCCGCGGAGGCGCTCGACGAGCGGCTGGCCGATCCCGCTCGCGGGGGTGAGGATGCCTGCGCGGTCGGGTAGCCGGTCGCTGTCGAGACCCAGGCACAGGGCCGTCTCGCCCATCATCATCGCCGTGGCGTTGTAGCCGGGGTCGCCCTGGGCGGCGACGGTCGAGCGGTACCTGCGGCCATCCGGCGTCTCCGCGTGGAGCTCGATCCGGAAGAAGCCCCTGCGGCGCGATTTCTCGCTCGGGCCCTCTCCCGGGTCGGGAAGGACGCGGTCGAGGAGCGCGCGCGTGGGCCCGAACGCGAGCGCGCCGGCGAACGCACCCAGACCGCCGGCGACGGCGGCCGCCTTCGCGGGGGCCGTGATCCCGCCGCCCACGCTCATGACCTCGCTGTAGTCGAAGTCGCGCCCGTAGGCCCAGTCCTGCAGCGCGTTGCTGCGGCGCACGATCCGCGTGTTGAAGGTGGCCATGACGAACGGCGCGACCCAGACGCCCAGCTCCTCGTCGCGCTGGATGCCGAAGCTGTCGCGCTGGCCTGCCGCGCCGTCGGGACGGCCGGGGACGAGCGCGTAGGGGTCGGTCACGATCTTCCGTGACGCCGAGTCGCGGCGGATCTCGTCGACCTGGCCCTTGAGGGACGCGAGCGTTCCGCCGCTGAGCCCGCCGCGCATCGCCTTCACGACGAGTCTCGTCCGCCCGAGGCGGCCGTCGCCGTCGGCTGCGGCGGCCTGATGGAGCAGGAGCACGCCGAGGTCGGAGGGGATGGAGTCGAACCCCGTGCTGTTCACGATCCTCGCACCGGAGGCCGCCGCACGCTCGTGGTGGCGCAGCGCCTCGTGGACGAAGAGGACCTCGCCGGTGAGGTCGGCGTAGTGCGTCCCGGCATCGGCGCACGCCTCGACGAGCGGCATGCCGGCGCGGAAGTACGGGCCGACGGTTGTCGCGATGGCGCGCGTGCGGCGGACCAGAGCGTCGAGCGATGCGCGGTCGCCGCTGTCCGCGCTGAGCAGCGGCCACGCACTTGCCGCCGGCGGCAGCTCGCCGCGGATGCGCGCGAGCTTGTCCTCCGAGCGGCCCGCAAGGCCGATCCTTGCACCCTGCGGCGCGTGCTCGGCCAGGTAGTGGGCGATCAGCCGGCCGACGAATCCGGTGGCTCCGAAGAGGACGACGTCGAGGTCGCGCTGGTCGGTCATGCGCGAAACCTTCGCATAGCCTCGGGGCCATGCCCCAGAACCGCTCGATCGTCCAACTCCCGCAGGGCGCCCAGCCGCCCTACCGCGTGTTCCTCAACGGGGTGCCGCAGGAAGAGGGGCGCGACTACCGCGTCGAGGGCGACACGCTCGTGTTCCCGCGGCGCCTCCAGAAAGAGGGCCGGCTCGGCGCGTTCCGCTGGACGGCGATCTTCCTCGGGCTGTTCGGCACCTACCGGCAGAACGATTCCGTCGACGTCCAGTACACGCAGAACGGCGTGCAGCAGCTCGCCACGTATCTCGACATCGTTCGCCCGGATGAAGGTGATCCGGCCGATCCCGCGTAACCTCTAGCGGATGCGCATCGACGAGATCCTCTCGGACCGCAGGCCTGTCTTCTCGTTCGAGTTCTTCCCGCCGAAGACCGACGAGGGCTGGCAGAACCTCTGGAAGGCGGCCGAGGAGCTGAAGCAGGACGAGCCCGCGTTCGTGTCGGTGACCTACGGCGCCGGCGGCTCCACGCGCGACCGCACGATCGAGATCGTCAAGCGGATCAAGCAGGAGCTGGGGCTCGAGGCGATGGCGCACTTCACGTGCGTTGGCGCGAACGTCGAGGAGCTGCGCGGCGTGCTCGACCAGATGCGCGACGCCGGGATCGAGAACGTGCTGGCGCTGCGCGGCGACCCACCGCAGGGGCAGACCGAGTGGACGGCGACCGAGGGCGGGCTCTCCTACTCCACCGAGCTCATCGACCTGATCGCGCGCGAGTACGAGTTCACGATCGGCGCTGCGGCGTTCCCCGAGGTGCACATCCACTCGGAGTCGATGGATCAGGACATCCGCGTGATGAAGGAGAAGGTGGCCAACGGGGCCAGCTTCCTGATCACACAGCTCTTCTTCGACAACGACCTCTACTTCGAGTTCGTCGACAAGGCGCGCGCGGCCGGTGTCGAGGTCCCGATCATCCCGGGCATCATGCCGATCCTCCGCTACGCCTCGATCAAGCGCATGACCGAGATGTGCGGCGCCACGATCCCGCCCGACCTCGACCGCGAGCTCGAGCGGCGCAAGGACGACGACGACGCGATCGCCGAGCTGGGCATCGCATACGCCACGCTCCAGTGCGCGGACCTGCTCGCGCGCGGCGTGCCGGGTATCCACTTCTACGTGCTCAATCGCCACCCGGCGGCCCGGGCGATCCTGGCGGCTCTGCGCTCCGCGCGGCCGTGGGACCGCGCGCTCCAGCCCGCCTAGCTCTTCTCAGCTGCCGCGGCCAGCCGGTTCACGGCGTCGGCCATGAAGCGCGACAGGATCGCGCGATAGAGGCCGCCCGTGCCCGGGATCTTCGGCTCGAACTCCGACCTCCAGCGGATGTCGGTGCCGCCGCCGCCGGCCGGGGTGAGCGTGACCTCGGCCTGATACGCGCGCAGCGGCAGGCCGGAGCGCAGCTCGTACCCGAGGCGGTGCGGCGGCTCGAACACGGTCACCTCCTCGACCGTGGTGGTGGCCGGGCGCGCCTTGAGCCGCTTGACGGAGTGCACGCCGCCGGGCGGCGGCTCGCCCTCGCGCAGCAGCTCCGCGCTCGACCACGCGCCCCAGTCCGACCACGTGGTGGTATCGGCCACGAGCGGCCAGATCGTCTCGGGAGAAGCGCTCGAGTGGGCGCTCTGGTCTACGACCTTGCGGCTCACTCAGGCGGCGATGGCCTTGCGCCGCGGTCCGCTGCGCAGCTTGCGCGAGGCGGCCAGCGACCCCTTGCGGTGCCAGGCGAGCAGCGCGCCGCCGGGGATGATCGTCGCGGCCGGCCAGAACTCGTGGCCGCCGCCCCACGCCCACATCGACACCATCACGGTGTTGAAGCTCACGTAGCACCACGCGTGGAAGCGGAAGATCGCGCGCTGGAAGCGATCGACCTTGCCGACCACGCGAGTGCGGTTGACCGCGGGGATCGGCATCTCGAAGGGCAGGTCGCGGGTGAGGGCGCGAAGCTCCGTGCGCCAGACGGCGGCGTAGGCGCTCTCGATGCGGCGCTCGAACTCGTCGAGCTTCAGGCGGCCGGCCTGGTAGGCACGGCGCAGGCTCGCGACAGTGCGCTCACGTTCGGCGTCTGATGCGCGTACACCCACGCCCCCAATCTTACGCCGCCAGAGCCCAGCGGTGGTTCGGCTCTCTGTCCACTTTCTCGGCCTCGCCGGTCTTCTCCAGGTGGTCGAGATAGGCGAGCGCCTCGGAGAGGCCCCACGTGACCATCATCGGCGACGGGTTCGGGTCGCCCAGCAGGATCGGGACGATCTCGAAGGGCGTCTGCGGCCCGTCGGCCTGGCGGAGCGCCGAGCGCACACGCTCGATCCGCTCGGCCACCTCGCGCCGGTTGGCCTCGATGTGCTCCTTCACGTCGCGGAACGGGCGACCGTGCCCCGACAGGCACAGGCTCGAGTCGAGCTTGTCGATCACGTCGAGGCTGCCCAGGAACTCGCCCGCCGGGTCGGGCGTCCAGCCGTAGTCGTAATAGAGCGAGACGCGGCCGAGCAGGTGGTCGCCGGAGATCAGGATGCCGCGCTCGGGCTCGTGCAGGCACACGTGCGACGGCGCGTGGCCGGGCGTCTCGTACACGTCGAACGTGCCGAGGTCGGTCTCCACCTGCACGCCGGGCAGCAGGTCGCGATCGGGCTCGACGATGCGCGCGATCCCGACAGGCTGGTCCTTGCGCTGCTCGCTGTAGCGCTTGAGCGCCTCGATCGGGACGCCGCTCTGCTGGGCCACCTCGATGCGCCGCTCGAACACGCGCTCCGGGTTCTCGACGGAGCGCCGCGCGTGGTCGAAGTTCGGGTGCATCCACAGCTCGCATCCGGCGTAGTCCACGATCGGGCCGGCCAGTCCGTAGTGATCAGAGTGCGCATGCGTGCACACGAGCAGCCGCACGTGCTCGAGCCGCAGCCCGGCCTGGTCCATCGCGCGCTGGAGCTGCTGCATGGCGCCGGCGTCGCCGATGCCGGTGTCCACCAGCACGATCCCGTCCCCGGACGCGATCGCCCACGCGTTGCCGTGCGGCACTCCCGGCCACGGCAGCGGCAGGCGAAGCCGCCAGACGCCGGGGAGAACCCGGTCGGCCCGGCCGAGCTCGCGCTTGCGGCGTTGCGTGGTCACGCCGTGGAGAATATGGCCGCTAGGGCGGGGTCACCGGCTTCGACACCTTCCGGCATTTCGAGAGCCCGCCCACGAGGTTGCGGCGGTCGCCCGATTTCTTCGCCAGCGGGTACTTGGTGCCGCTGGTGCCCTTGTCGACCGTGACGAAGACCGGATCCTCGCCGTCCGACTCCTGCACGTAGAAACGCTCGCCGGCCTCGATCCGCGCGATGAGTGTGGCGGCATCGAGTCGCCATGGCTTGCCGGCGGTCACGCCTCCCACGCCCTGGATCCGCTGGTCCATCGGGCCGCTCGATGTCTTGGTCACGCACATCAGCCGGTGCGACGGATCGAGCTTCTCCGGCGCCGGCGCCATCGTCGTGAGCAGTGCGCACATCGAGTGGGTGCGCGTGGCCGCCACCTTGATCGTGGAACTGCCGCGCTTGAAGCTCGTCTCGACCCCGCTGGCAGTTCGCCTGATGGTCGCCGGCTTGGCCTTCCCCTCGAGCGGGCTGTTGTCCTGGTTGTGCAGATCCTCGGGCTTGACCGGCTCCAGCAGGCCCATCCCCTTGCCCTTGCCGTCCTCGTTCTCGGAGACCCAGAGCAGCCACTGCTGGTCGCCCTCCTTGAGGAACGCGACGACGGAGATCTGCGGCTTGCCCGTGTTCAGGTTCATGTCGTCGATGCCGCACGCGCCGTACCGATCGCCGGTTGGCACGCCCTTGCCGTCCACGTGGAGCGTGGGGCCCGGGATCAGCGAGTAGCTCGCGCCGGTCTGCGCCGGGCCGAACATCACGCACGTGTCGCCGAACGGCGCGCGCACGACGAGCACGCCGTCCTGCTCGACGAGCGTCGACCCGGCCGGGACCGGCGCGCCCTTCTTCGAGTAGGCCTTGATCACGGCGTCCCGGCCGAGCGCCGTTCGCCAGACGCGCTCGCCCGCTCGTCGGGATCCCGGCAGCGGCTGCGGCCGCGACGGCTCGCCGAGCGCCGCAATCGCCGCGAACGCCTTCGCGTCCAGAGGTGGCGCCGTCCACACGCTCATGCGACCGGGCCTCCGTCCTTGTCGGGGTCGTAGAACTCGGGGGTCAACGGAGGGCCGGGGAACATCACCGACGAGTCCATCTGGGCGTCCTTGACGTTGATCACGAGCGGGCCTTCCGCGTACGGCAGGCTCGACTCGGGGTCCCAGTGGAGCTTCTGCGTCAAGAGCCAGAAGCCGAGGTCGATCCGCAGGTCGATCGGCTCCTGACTCAGGTCCAGCTTGAACTTGACGGGGCGATCGGCCTGTCCCGATGCGGCCCACGGAAGCTCTGGGAACTTGGTGAGGTACTCCCCCGCCACGTGGAACGTGCCGCTGAACTCCGCAGGCTCGGGCTGGGCATCCGGGTCCGCCGTGGGCGGGTCGTACCGCGGTGCCCTGGCGTCGAGGCGGATGTCGTCGAGTGATGCCAGCACCAACTCGAACTTGGACGGGCCGAAGCGCACGCCCAGCGGGCACTTCATCGCCTTCTCGAACGACGGGCCGTAGTTGCGCCGGACCGCCCGTGTGACCGTCTCCGGCAGCACGGCGTTCTTCGGGCTCGCCATCACGTCGAGGGGGTGGCCCGGCAGCGGGGTGGTGCTGGTGCCCGAGCCGGTGTAGCCGTCGTCGAGCCCGAGGACGTGGCCCAGCTCGTGCGACATCGTGTCGGAGCCGAGTTCCCAGACGCTCTCGCTGAAGGTGCCGCTCCGGCCCGGCACGAGCGCGTCGCCGGGATCGTCGCTGAGGGCCTTGCCGTCGGGTCCCTTGGCGACCGTGGTCGCGTACCCCGGAAGGTCCTCTCGCAGCGACACGTCGAGGGCGTCCGGCCGCAGCGCCTTGCGGTCCGGCACGATCCGGTAGTCGATCGTGACGTTGAAGTCGTAGCACTTGAACTTCTTGCCGGACCACTTCGCCTCGACCTTCTTGACGGTGCCGGGAAGCGCGACGCGACGGAAGTCGGGCGGCGGCCCCTTGAGCTCGTTCTCGAGCACGAAGTCGATGCGCACGACCACGTCGATGCTCTTCCTCGAGTGCGCGGTCGCCGCGGTCGGCCACGTCACGTACGGGCTGCTCATGACCAGCGGCCGCCCTTGAACGTGATCCTGTCCTTGCTGGCGGACCACCAGGCGCCCCAGCGCTTGGCGGCGTCGGCTCGCTGGCGCGCGTCGGCATCGAACGGCGGGCCGAAGGTGCCGTTGGCGGTCCAGCGCGCCAGGTGGCGCGACGCGCTCGCCCACTCCAGTTCGCCCTCGAGCTCCGCGATCAGGACCGGGAAGCCGCGCTTGTCGCCGCGCGCGAGCAGACCCTGGGCAGCGAGCACGCGAATGCCCGGCCGGGTGTCGGCGATCAGCTTCAGGAGCGGCGCGGGATCGCCGCCTGAGTCCGCGTACACCTGCAGAGCGCCCAGCAGCACGGCGTCGGCCGGCGGCTTCTCGAGTGCCAGGAGCTTCGTTGCCGCGGTCACTGCTGCCGGCTCCCCGAAGAGGACGGACAGCGCGGCGCGGTTCGCGTAGGTCGGCTTCTTCAGAGCCCGGAGCGTCTTGTCCGCCTGAGCCTCCGTAAGCGCCATCGCGCCATCCCTAACACGACTCTTACCGAAGCGCGATCCCCCTGGACGGGGGGTTTGGGTCAGGAGTCGATCAGCACGCCGGGATTCAGTACGCCCGCCGGGTCCACCGCGCGTTTGGCCGCCCGCAGCGCGTCCGCAAACGGGTCCGGGCGCTGCTGGTCGTACCAGGGGCGGTGGTCGCGCCCGACGGCGTGGTGGTGGGTGATCGTCCCGCCCGCGGCGATCAGCGTCTCGGATGCTGCCGCCTTCACCGCGTCCCACTGCTCCACCTCGGAGCCGCGTCGTGCGGGTGCGTAGACCGTGAAGTAGGGCGCGGCGCCGTCCGCGTATGCGTGCGTGAGGCGGCAGGTCACTCGGCCGTCGCCGCACACCTCGCGCACCGCCAGCTCGGCGCTCTCGCGCACGGCGGTCACGAAGCCCTCGAAGCGGTCCCAGGTGATGGCGGTCTCGAAGGTGTCGGCGAGCACGCCGCAGGCGATCAGCGTGTCGCGCAGGTAGGGCGCCTGGAGGAACACGTTCCTCCACGTGTCGGACCCGCTGCCCGTGCCCGGCTCGCGCAGGTTCGGACCGTCCGTGACCTCGCCGCCGTGGTCGTGGCACAGCTCGAGCGCGCGGTCCATCCACGGCCCGAGCGGGTGGTCGGCCGACTCGAAGCCGAGCACCAGCAGCGCCCGCCCGGCCGCGGCGCCGCTGATCGTGGCCTCCCCCTCGTCCAGCAGCCGGCAGTTGGACGGCATCAACCCGGACTGCGCGAGGTCGCGCACCGCGCGCCCACCGGCGAGTAAATCGCCGAACTGCACGCCGGCGCTCGCGCGGAAGCCGGGCGGCCGCTGCACCCGGATCCATGCCTCGGTGATCACGCCGAGGATGCCCTCGGAGCCGATCAGCATGCGGTCGGGGCTCGGCCCGGCGCCGGAACCCGGCAGGCGGCGCGACTGCCATACGCCGCGCGGCGTGATCGCGCGGATCGACTCCACGAAGTCGTCGATGTGCGTCGCCCCGGTGGCGTAATGGCCGCCGGCGCGCGTCGCGATCCAGCCGCCGACCGTGGCGAACTCCCACGACTGCGGGTAGTGGCGCAGCGTGAGATCGTGCTCGCGTAGCTGCTCCGCCAGGCGCGGCCCGGATGCGCCAGGCTGCACGCGCGCGGCGAGCGACTTCCTGTCCACCTCGAGCACGCGGTCGAGCGCGCTCAGGTCGATCGTCACCGCTCTTTCCGCGCCGCGCGCCTCCACGCCGCCCACGACGCTGGTGCCGCCGCCGTACGGGATTGCCGCCGCGCCGGCCTCCGCGCACCACTCGAGCAGGTGCTCGATCTCGTGCTCCTCGCGCGGATAGGCGACGACGTCGGGAGGATTGTCGATCCGCCCGCGGAACGCCCTGACGATGTCGCGGTATGCCTTGCCGTACGCGTGCGAGATGCGCGCCTCACGGTCTGTCGAGCAGATCTCGCGCAGGGCGTCCGGCGGCTCGACACGCGGCGGCCGCAGCTCCACGTCCTCGAGCCGCGCGGGCTCCTCGAAGTCGGCCGGCCCGAAGCCCAGGTGCTCCCGCGCGGCGAGGCCCATCGCGGCCGGCGGCTGGTCATCCGGACGACCCCAGCCCCACCACTTCATGAGTGAGGGATTCATGGGCCTTATCTTCTACGACCCGAGAGGGCTAGACGCGAGAGGGCTAGAGTAGGCAGAGCACCTCATGGAAGCCGGCACGACCGTCCAGATACGCATGCCCGAGATGGGCGAGTCGGTGACCGAGGGAACGATCCTCGAGTGGCTCGTCAAGGTGGGCGATGAGGTCGAGGCCGAGCAGGGCCTCGTCGAGGTCTCGACCGACAAGGTCGACACGGAGGTTCCCTCGCCCGCGAGCGGGGTCCTGACGAAGATCCTGGTCGAGCCCGACGAGACCGTTCCCGTCGGCACCGTCCTCGGCGAGATCTCACCCGGCGGCAGCAACGGCGCCGCCGCAGAGCCCGAGGCGCTGCCCGAGACCCACGATGCGGACTGGGCGGCGGACGAGTCGGCGGTCGAGGAAGCCGAGCACGGCGCCGCGGCGGAGGTCGAGAACGAGGAGGCCAAGGAGGCGCTCGACGACGTCAAGCCCGAGGCCGCAGTCGCGCCGAGCGACGCCGAGGTGGTCGACATCCCAGTCCCCGAGATGGGCGAGTCGGTGTCCGAGGGCACCGTGCTCGACTGGCTCGTGAAGGTGGGCGACCAGGTGGAGAAGGAGCAGGGCCTCGTCGAGATCTCGACCGACAAGGTCGATGCCGAGCTGCCGTCGCCGGTGGCGGGGACGGTGGTGGAGATTCTTGCTGCGCCCGACGACGTGGTTGCCACCGGGACCGTTGTGGCGCGGATCGCCGTCGGGCAGCCCGCAGGAGGCGGCCCGCCGCCGGCAAGCGGCGGCCCGCAGACGGCAGCCGGCCGGGCGCGGACGGCCAACGGCGGCGGGAACGGCGCTTCGAATGCGACTCCGGTTGCCGCGCGCATGGCTGCCGCCAACGGCGTCGACGTCGACACGCTCGAGGGGTCCGGCCCGCGCGGGCGCGTGACCAAGGAGGACGTCCAGGAGGCCATCGAGGGCAACGGCCACGCCAAGGTGCCGGAAGCAGCGGCTCCGACCAAGCCGGCCGCACCCGCCCCTGGCACGCAGCCCATCCGCGGGCCCGCCGCCACGCTGGCGCGCTTCATGAACGAGAGCCTCTCGATCCCGACGGCCACGAGCTTCCGCACACTCGAGGTCGACCGGCTCGACGAGCGGCGCAAGGCACTGAAGGCGGCCGGGCGCAAGCTGTCGTTCACGCACCTGATCGCATGGGCGATCGTGCGCGCCGCGCAGGAGATGCCCGTGATGGGCAACTCCTACCAGGAGGCCGACGGCAAGCCGCAGCGCGTCGTGCCCGAGGCCATCAGCCTGGGCCTCGCGGTCGACGTCGAGCGCAAGGACGGCACCCGCTCGCTCGTGGTGCCCGTGCTCAAGGCCGCCAGCGAGCGGAACTTCTCCGACTTCGTCGCCGAGTACGACCGGCTGGTCGCGGGCGCCCGTGACAACACGCTGAAGCCCGATGACTACGCGGGCGCGAACATCAGCCTCACGAATCCGGGCGGCATCGGCACCGTCGCCTCGGTGCCGCGGCTCATGCCGGGCCAGGGCACGATCGTCGCCACCGGCGCCATCAGCTATCCGCCCGGGCTGACCAAGTTGAACCCGGAGAAGCTGCGCGACCTGGGCGTCTCGAAGATCATGACGATGACCTCGACCTACGACCATCGCGTGATCCAGGGCGCCGAGTCGGGCGCGTTCCTGCGCAGCATCGACCAGCTGCTGCAGGGCGACGACAACTTCTACGAGTCGATCTTCGAGGAGCTCGGGATCGACGCGCACGTGCCGCCCGCGGGTGTGGAGGACCGTCGCAGCGACGGCGCCGGGCCGGTAACCGCCGCCGAGCCCGCACCGTCGCCGGTCCGCCCGGGCGCCGGAACGGGGGCCGACCTCGCCCTGCTCCAGGCCGTCCAGGCCGCCACCTCTGTCGTGAAGGCGCACCGCATGCACGGCCACCTGGCCGCCCGCCTCGATCCGCTCGGCTCCGAGCCCGAGTCCGACCCGGCGCTCGACCCCGCCACCGTGAACCTCACGCCCGAGCTCATGCGCGCGATCCCGTCGTCGGTGCTGCGGGTCGCCGTGCCCGGCGAGACGTTCGCCGACTCGCTCCCGCACCTCCAGGAGACCTACACCGGCACGATCGCCTACGAGATCGAGCACATCGCCGACCACGAGCAGCGCGTGTGGCTGCGGCAGACGATCGAATCCGGCGAGCACCGGCACCAGCTGGACGACGAGGCCCGCATCGCGCTGCTGAAACGCCTGACCGAGGCCGACGTCTTCGAGGGCTACCTGCACAAGGCGTTCCTGGGCTAGAAGCAGTTCTCGCTCGAGGGCCTCGACATGGTCGTGCCGATGCTCGACGAGACGCTCGAGCTCGCGTCCGCGGCGGGCGCGCGCGAGGTGGTCATCGGCATGGCGCACCGCGGCCGGCTGAACGTGCTCGCGCACACCGTCGGGCGCAGCTACCAGGCGATCCTCGCCGAGTTCGAGGGCGAGTCCAACCTCGAGGTGGACACGCAGATGCCCGAGGGCGGGACCGGCGACGTGAAGTACCACCACGGCGCCGCCGGCACCCGCAAGACGAGCACGGGCAAGGGCATCCGAGTGACGCTGTCGCCGAACCCGAGCCACCTCGAGTTCGTCGACCCCGTCGTGGAGGGCCGCGCACGCGCCGACCAGTCGAGTCGCGACAGCCGCAAGCTCGAGCACGACCCAACCGTGGTCCTGCCGGTCCTGATCCACGGCGATGCGGCGTTCCCGGGCCAGGGTGTGGTGGCCGAGACGCTGAACCTCCAGGGCCTCGAGGGCTACACCACCGGCGGCACGCTCCACATCATCACGAACAACCAGCTCGGCTTCACGACGGATCCCGACGAGAGCCGCTCGACGCGCTACGCGTCGGACCTCGCGAAGGGCTTCGACATCCCGATCATCCACGTGAACGCCGACGACGTGGAGGCCTGCATCGCCGCGATCCGCCTGGCGCTCGCGTATCGCGACAAGTTCGGCCGTGACGCGCTCATCGACCTGATCGGCTACCGCCGCTTCGGCCACAACGAGCAGGACGAGCCGGCGTACACGCAGCCGACGATGTACGACGCGATCAAGAAGCACCCCCCGGTGCGCAAGCTCTACGCGGACCGGCTCGTCGCGCGCGGGCTCGTGACGCAGGACGAGGCCGAGCGGATGGCCACCGAGGTGCACAGCCAGATCGCCACCGCGCACGAGGACCTGAAGGCAGCGATCGACCAGGGCGACGAGGAGGAGGAGCGCCAGCTCGACCGCACGGCGTCGCCGGAGCCGAAGACCGCAGTGTCGGCGGAGACGCTCCGGAACCTCAACGAGCAGCTGCTGAAGGTGCCGGAGGGCTTCACCACGCACCGCAAGCTCAAGCCGTTCATGGAGCGTCGCCGCACCGGGCTCGACGAGGGCAAGATCGACTGGGCACACGCCGAGGACCTTGCCTGGGGCTCGCTGCTCTACCAGGGCGTGCCGATCCGCCTGACCGGCCAGGACACCGAGCGCGGCACGTTCAGCCAGCGCCACCTCGTGTTCCACGATACGCAGACCGGCGAGAAGTACGCGCCCATTCAGAACCTCCCGAAGGCGGAGGTCACGTTCGAGCTGCACAACAGTCCGCTGTCGGAGGCCGCCGCGCTCGGCTTCGAGTACGGCTACAGCGCGCAGGCACCCGAGACGCTGGTGCTCTGGGAGGCGCAGTTCGGCGACTTCGTGAACAGCGCGCAGGTGATCGTGGACCAGTTCATCACCTCCGCGCTGGCGAAGTGGGGTCAGACCACGCGCCTCACGCTGCTCTTGCCGCACGGCTACGAGGGCGCGGGGCCGGAGCACTCCTCCGGTCGCCTCGAGCGCTTCATGCAGCTCGGCGCGGAGGGCAACATCCGTGTGGCCAACTGCACCACTCCGGCCCAGTACTTCCATCTGCTGCGGCGTCAGGCGCTCATCAAGAAGCGCCGCCCGCTCGTGGTGATGACGCCCAAGTCGTTGCTGCGCCTGCCCGCCGCCACGTCGGCCATCGAGGATCTCTGCGAGGGCAGCTTCAAGCCGGTGCTCGACGATCCGACGCTCACCGGGTCGCGCGAGGACGTCACGCGGCTCGTGCTCTGCTCGGGCAAGGTCTTCTACGACATCGTCGGCCACGAGGCGCGCCCCGGCTGCGGTCACGTGGCCGTCGGCCGCGTCGAGCTGCTCTATCCATTCGCGGAGAACGAGCTGCGCGCCCTGATGGCGAGCTACCCGAACCTCGAGTGCGTGGTGTGGGCCCAGGAGGAGCCGAAGAACATGGGCGCCCGCTCGACGATGGAGTCGCGGCTCGGCTGGATCCTGCCCGACCGCGTCCGCTACGAGTACGTCGGCCGCCAGTTCCGCGCCTCACCGGGCGAGGGCTACTCCGCCGCCCACCGCGCCGAGCAGTCGCGCATCGTGCGCGCCGCACTGGGCGTCGACTAGAGGATGGTCGCCATGCCGGTAACGCGGCCAGCCTGCCCGGGCGCCGACCCACGGCCTGGCGACTAGTGGAGCTGCGTGATCGCGTTGCCGTCGTCACCGGCGGCGCGTCGGGGATCGGAAAGGCGATGGCGCTGCGCTTCGCCGCCGAAGGCGCTCGACGTGTGGTGGTGGTCGACCTGAACGCCGAGGGCGCGGAGGCCGTGGCTGAGGAGATCGGCCGCGATGCCGCGGCGGGCGTCGCGTGTGACGTGGCCGACGAGACCCAGCTGAGCGAGGTGCTGGGGCGCTTCGGCCCGGTCGACGTCTTCTGTGCGAACGCGGGAATCGGCACCGGCCAGGGACTCGACGCGCCGGACGAGGTGTGGGACCAGATCCTCGCCGTGAACGTGCGCGCGCACGTCATCGCGGCGCGGCTGCTGGTGCCGCAGTGGGTCGAGCGGGGCGAGGGCTACTTCGTGGCGACCGCGTCGGCCGCCGGGGTGCTGTCGCAGATCGGCGACGCGCCGTACTCGGTGACCAAGCACGCGGCGGTCGCGTTCGCCGAGTGGCTCTCCATCACCTACGGCGATCGCGGCGTGCGCGTGAGCTGCCTCTGCCCGATGGGCGTGCGAACCCCGCTGCTGATGGGAGGGCTCGGCATGGAGGGCGGCGAGGGCGTGGGCGCGCGCGTGGTGCAGGCGTCGGGGAACCTGCTGGAGCCGGACGATGTTGCCGGCGACGTGGTCGACGCCATGCGCGAGGAGCGCTTCCTGATCCTTCCGCATCCCGAGGTCCTCAAGTTCATGCAGAACAAGACCGGCGACTACGAGCGGTGGCTCGCCGGCATGCGCAAGCTCCAGGCGCACATAACCGGCGCAGGCTGATTCGACGGGTGGCAGACTCCCGGGCGATGGGCTCGAGGGGTCGACTGTGCGCTCTGATGAGCGCGCTCATGTTCGTGCTGATGACGGGTGTCGCGCAGGCCGCGATGCACGCGCACGGGAGCGCGCGGCAGGTTTACGCCACTGGTCTCAACACCCATCAGAAGGCGACGCTCGTAAACGCCAAGGGCCGCAAGGTCGCTTCAAAGAAGGCGGACTCGCAGGGCGGCGTCCTGTTCCGCAACGTCAAGCCCGGCTCGGGCTACCGCGTCCGGCTCGGCCACCGCGTGAAGTCCGCGCGGCTCACCGTGATCTCCAACCGGTCGGCGCCGCCGAGCACGGACATCTACAACCAGGTGATCCCGTCCCACGGCTACGGCTACCTCACGACGCGCGACGGCACCAAGCTCGCCATCAGCGTGCGGCTCCCGCAGGACGCGCCGGGCCAGGTCGGCGGCCCTCAGCTCCCGTTCGTCCCCGGAGCCAGCAACGGGCCCTACCCGACGCTGATCGAGTACTCCGGGTACGGCTACGCGGATCCCGCCGGCCCGCAGAGCGGCATTGCGGTCGTCGCGAACCTGCTGGGCTACGCCGTGGTCGACGTGAACATGCGCGGCACCGGCTGCTCGGGCGGCGCGTTCGACTTCTTCGAGCCGCTCCAGAGCCTCGACGGCTACGACGTGATCGAAACCGTCGCGCGCCAGCCCTGGGTACTGCACCACAAGGTCGGGATGATGGGCATCTCCTACGGCGGCATCAGCCAGCTCTTCACCGCACAGACGCGGCCGCCTAGTCTCGCCGCGATCGCACCGCTGTCGGTCATCGACCAGACCCAGACCACGCTCTATCCGGGCGGCATCCTCAACACCGGCTTCGCTCTCGCCTGGGCCAAGGAGCGGATCCACGACGCCAAGCCCGCCGGGCCGAAGACGGGCCAGCCGTGGGCGTACAAGCGCATCCAGGAGGGCGACGACACCTGCAAGACCAACCAGTTCCTCCACGGCGAGGCGGTGAACCTGCTCAAGAAGATCCGCAACAACAACCACTACGTCAAGAAGGTCGCGGACCCGCTGTCGCCGCTCACCTTCGTGCACAAGATCAACGTGCCCACCTTCATGGCGTGCCAGTGGACAGACGAGCAGACCGGCGGCCACTGCCCGACGCTCGCCGAGCACATGACGGGCACGCAGAAGAAGTGGTTCACCTTCACGAACGGAGTGCACGCCGACTCGCTCGATCCGGAGACGGCCAATCGCTGGGTCGACTTCATGTCGTTGTACGTGGCGCAGGAGGCGCCGATAAGGGAGGCCGCGGTGTTACAGGCCGGCGGCCCTGCGCTGTACCAGGAAGCGCTGGGTGTCCCCGGCGTCACGATGCCGTTCGACCCGATCCAGGCGCAGCCCACCTACCAGGGCGCACTCAACGCTTTCGAGGCGCTGCCGCCGGTCCGCATCCTGTTCGACAACGGGGCGGGGGGGTCGTCGCCCGGGCAGCCGAAGCCCGCGTTCGAGCAGTCGTTCCCGAGCTTCCCGCTCCCCGGCACGACGGCGCGGTCCTGGTACCTCGGCAGCGGCGGTGCGCTCACCGATTCCGCACCGGCCTCGGGTGGGACCGACTCGTTCACCTGGAACCCGAAGGCGCGCCCCCCCACCAACTTCACCGGCGACACGGCGGGCGGTGAGAACGGCCTCTGGACGGCGACGCCGCCCTACAAGTGGGCGCCGCCGCCACCGGGCAGCGCCGCCTCGTACGTAACCGCACCGCTCAGCCAGAACACCACGGTCGTGGGCGCCGGCCGCGTCGACGCATGGGTCCGGTCGTCGAAGCCGAACGTGGACCTCCAGGTGACGATCAGCGAGGTCCGGCCCGACGGCAAGGAGACGTTCGTGCAGGGCGGCTGGTTGCGCGCGAACGAGCGCAAGCTCGACGCCAAGAAGTCGAAGCCGCTCGAGCCCGTCCTGAGCCTGCGGAAGAAGGACGTCCGCCCGATGCCGCGCAACCGCTTCGTGAAGCTCACGATCCCGCTCTACTACCAGGGGCACGTGTACCGAGCGGGCTCGCGCATCCGCGTGACGATCACCGCGCCGAACGGCGATCAGCCGATCTGGGCGTTCAGCCAGACGCAGCCGAAGAAGGGGACGGCGACCGTCGCCATCTCGCACTCGAAGAAGCGCCCGTCACGGCTCACGCTGCCGGTCGTGCCCGGCATCGACGTGCCCACCGGCCTGCCGCCGTGCCCGGGCCTGCGCGGCGAGCCGTGCCGCGACTACGTGCCGTACACGAACCGCTAGCGACTAGCGCTTGCTGCGCTGACCCTCGCCCATCTCGGAGCCGACCCGGTGGCTCCCGAGGCGCCGCTGCAGGCCGGTGACGAGCGACGGCGCCACGCCCGAGGCGCGCGCCCCCAGGCGGAACGAGAGCGGCGCCACGTCGATCTCCTGGCGACCCTTCTCGATCGCGCGGACAACGGCGGCGCTCACGTCATCCGGCGTGCGCGTGCCGGTGCCCTTCGGCAGGGTCACGCCTGCTTCGGCGAACATGCCCGCATCGCGAATGAAGCCGGGCGCGACGATCGAGACACCGACCGGCGTCTCGTGCAGTTCGTCGTTCAGGCTCAGGCCGAAGCCGCGTAGCCCGAACTTCGTGGCGCTGTAGATCGAGCTGAACGCCGCCGGCACCTTTCCGGACAGCGACGAGATCAGGACGACGTGCCCCGAGCCGCGCTCGACCATCGACGGGACGAGCGCGTGCGTCAACTGGATCGGCGCGCGCAGGTTCACGTCGAGCGCCCGGTCGATCTCCTCGGGCGTGTAGCTGTCGAGCGCGCCGCTGCCGGGAAGCGCGGCGTTGGCCACGAGCACGTCCACTTGACGGGCGCGATCGGCGAGCGATACCACCGCGTCGCGATCGGCCAGGTCCGCGACGACGGGTTCGAGCCGGTCGCCCAGCTCGCGCGCCAGCTCGTCGAGGGCGTCCTGCCGCCGGCCGGTGGCCAGCACGTGCGCACCGCGCTCGTGGAGGCCGCGCGCGATGGCGTTGCCTATGCCGCCCGTCGCGCCGGTGAGCAGGACGCGGGCGCCGTTCAAGTTCACCGACATCGCGCGGGATCGTAACCGTGTTGAAGCTTCGGCAGGCCTCCTGCGCGGGGAGTAACGTCGGCGTAGCGCAACCGACCCAGGGAGGACCCGTGGCACCCGTGAGAGCGATCGCCGGGGCGATCGTGGCGCTGGCCGCGCTCGCCGCCGTGCCGGCCGCGGGCGGTTCGACGTCCGCGGCGCGCTGCCGGACGTCGCAGCTCCACCTCGTCTACAGGGGGTTCGACGGCGCGGCGGGCACCGGCCACGAGCTGTTCCGGCTCGTGCCGCACGCGGGCGTGCGCTGCTCGCTGCGCGGCTATCCCGGAATCGAGTTGCTCGGTCCGAGGCGGCACAGGCTCGGGATCGCGGTCGGGCGCTACCACGACGAGCTCCACCCGCTGCGCGCGCGCGTGTTCACGCACACACGGCCCGCCCGCTTCGACATCCGCCATCCCGACTTCACCCCTAGCGGGCACGTGTGCTCGCACCGCGTCACGGCCGTCCGCGTGATCCCACCCGGAGCAACGCGGTCGCTCACCGTCCGCCTCAGCGCGCATGTGTGCACGCATGGCGCGCGCGTGTCGCCGGTCGGCCGCCGCTACTGAGGCGGACGCGCCAGTACACAAATGTCGGGGCGCGGCTTCTGTAGCGTCGCTCTTGCTCGCAGCGGCCCACCACACAGGAGCACCGATGAACGCTCTGCCCACGCCCCCGCCGATCGTGCTGATCCACGGTCTCTGGCTGACGCCCCGCAGCTGGGAGGGCTGGAAGCAACGCTTCGAGTCGAGGGGGCACGAAGTCCTCGCTCCGGCTTGGCCGCGCATGAACGGCGAGGTGGAGGACATACGGCGCGACCCGTCAGCGCTCAACGGGCTGGGCGTCGCGGAGATCGTCGACCACTACGACGCGATCGTCCGCGGGCTCGCGGCGCCGCCGATCATCATCGGCTACTCGTTCGGGGGTCTCGTCACCGAGCTCCTGCTCGACCGCGGCCTGGGCGCCTGTGGTGTCGCGCTCTCCCCGGCGCCAGTGAAGGGCGTGTTGCGGCTGCCGCTCTCCGAGCTGCGCGTTTCGTTCGCGGTCCTGGGCAACCCGGCAAACCGGAACAAGACGGTGGAGCTCACGCCCAAGCAGTTCCACTACGCGTTTACCAACACGATGAACGAGAACGACTCCGACGACGCGTACTCGCGCTACGAGATCCCCGGCCCGGGGCGCCCGCTGTTCGAGGCGGCGTTCGCGAACTTCAGCCGGCACGCAGCGACGAAGGCGAACTTCCACGACGACGGCCGGCCGCCACTGCTCGTGATCGGCAACAGCGAGGACCACACGGTTCCCGCGTCGGTCAGCCGCGAGGCGGCCAAGCGATTCGGCAAGTCCAAGGCGACGGTGGACTACAAGGAGTTCAGCGGGCGGCCGCACTTCACCGCCGGTGCGCCGGGCTGGGAGGATGTCGCCGACCACGCGCTCGACTGGGCGATGAAGCACGCCGGCGCGCCGCAGGCGGTTCCGGCCTGACCAACTTGCGGTATCTCAGAATGCACTTAGGGTGAGTGGCGACGCGCCACGCGCGCAACCCCGCCACACGTCCTAGGAGCACTCACCTGATGACTCGCACCATGGCGCTCGCCGCCTGCGCCTGCGCATTCGGAATCACAGCTGCCACCGCATCCGCCGCCGACCCCGAGCCGCCCGCCGGCACCCCGATGCTGGGCAAGTACGGCTGCTCCGAGTCCGTTTTCACGACCGACGGCTACACCCAGGAGGCCCGCGGCTTCGTCCGGATCCTCGCGAAGCACAAGTACCGCCAGGGCAAGGGCAAGGTCGGGCGCTACAACTACAACGCCAAGACCGGCGTGACCAAGTTCACCGGCGGCAGCCTGGCGGGCTCGACGGCCACCGGCATCGACGGCAAGCGCAACCGCCTGTTCATCACCGTGAAGTTCAAGCACGGCAAGACGGCGAACTGGGCCTGCACGCGGATCGGGAAGAGCTAGCAGGAAAGCGAGCGATCCATCGCTCGCGCTTTCGGTGCGAAAAGCAAGCAGTCCAAGGAAGAGGAAGGGGGTAAGTACTCCGTACGGCCCCCTTCCGATGACGCCGGAATGCGCCGCTTTGCAGCCTCCGACAAGCGCGAGCGACGGGACTCGAACCCGCGACCTCCGGCGTGACAGGCCGGCGCTCTAACCAACTGAGCTACGCCCGCTGGCGCGCTGTGAGGGTAGCGGAGGGGTGGGCTACGTGACCAGCCGCAGGCGGCCCGGCTCGGACTGCTCGTCGAGCACCCGGATGAAGGCCTCCACGACCCGCTGGTCGAACTGCGTGCCCGCGCAGCGGACCAGCTCGGCGCGCGCGTCCTCGGCCGACAGGGCCGCCCGGTAGACGCGGTCGCTCGTCATCGCCTCGTAGGCGTCGGCGACCGCCAGGATGCGCGCCTCGAGCGGGATGTCGGTGCCGCTCAGGCCCTGCGGGTAGCCCGTGCCGTCCGGTCGCTCGTGGTGAGAGAGCACCCACTCGCTCACGTCCTCCATCTCGGCGCCCGCGAGGATCGACGCGCCGATCTCGGGGTGGCGGCGCATCGCGATCCAGTCCTCGGCCGAGAGCCAGCCCGGCTTGCGGAGGATCGCGTCGGGGATGGCGATCTTGCCGATGTCACGGACGATGCCGCTGAAGCGCACCCGCTCGACCACCGCCTCGGGGAGCCCGAGCGCGCGCGCGATCGCCGCGGAGTAGCGACCGACCGCCTGCGAGTGGGCGCTGGTGCCGCGGTCGCGCGACGCGACCACGTCGGCGAGCGCGATGACGGTGGAGCTGTTGCGGTCGGCGTGGCGGCGCGACACGGACAGCTCCGCGGGGACGCTGTCCTCGAGGTCGTCGCTGTAGACCATCGTGCGGTCGCGGCCGAGCGCCTTCGCGGCGTACAGCGCCTCGTCGGCCTGCGCGACCAGCGCTTCGACGCTCGTCCCATGGGCCGGGAACGTCGCGACGCCGAGGCTGATCGTGAGCTCGTACGGCTCGTACATGAATGTCTCGCGCACCTCGCGGCGCATGCGCTCGGCCAGGATGTAGGCGGCGTGGTGGTCGGAGTCCGGCAGCACCACCGCGAACTCCTCGCCGCCGATGCGAGCGGCGGTGTCGATGCGCCGCTTGGCGGTGTCGAGGATGAGCGCCAGCTGCTCCAGCGCGCGGTCGCCGGCGCCATGGCCGAAGCGGTCGTTGAGCGCCTTGAAGTGGTCGAGGTCGCCGATGATCAGGCTGAGCGGCTGACCGCTGCGGCGCGCGCGCTCGAGCTCGGTCTCGATCAGCTCCTGGAACCCGCGGCGGTTCAGCAGGCCGGTGAGCGCATCGGTGACGGCGGCGTCCGAGAGTCGCCAGATCAGCCGGTTCGCATTCGCCCGCTGCATGCCCACGAGCGCCGCGGCGGCGGCGATACCGACGGCGGTCACGACCACGACGCCCACGGGCAGGCCCGGGCCGAGCAGCGCGGCGGCCGCGTAGCCGCCTGAGGCGAGCGCGGCGACAGCCCCGGCCTCGGCCTTGCGCAGGAAGAACATCCCGTACGCGGCGGGCACGGCCAAGAGCGGTGCGACGGCCTGGCCGGCCGTGCCGTCGGAGTAGGCGGTCCACAGCAGCAGCCCGGTGCCGACGGCGCACAGGAAGGTGAAGGCCCACTCGGGGAGCGCGTCGTAGGCGGCGAGGAGCAGCGCCGCCGCCGCCCAGCACACCGCCGCCGAAGCGGCGAGGCGAAGCAGCTCGTGCGGGGCGGCTCCGCCGGCCGCCACCAGCGCCACGGTCCCACCGATCGCGAACGGGTACATCAGCGTCCGCGCCATCACGCCGCGGTCGGTGCGCGCGCTCGCTGCCCGGTCTGCGAGGCCGAGCCGCTTTGGGAGGGAGAAAGCCATCGGCAGGTTGTTATCGGCACCCGCGCGCGTGGATATGACAGCCAATCCGTCTATCTGACGGGTCTCTAGCTCGGGACGGCTGCCGGGCTCTCCGGCGACCGTTCCGTGAGCGCGGGCGCGGCTCGCTCGAGCGCGCGCTCGCGCAACTCGGCGTGCACCGATCGCTCACCGCCGTCGCGACGCCGCCACGTTCCGTCCTCCCGGAGCTCCCACGCGAACGTGTCGTCGGCGAAGCAGCGCTCCAGCGTGTCCTCGAGCTCACGCTGGAGCGGCGGCGACTCCACCGGCGCGAGCAGCTCGACGCGGTTGTCGAGGTTGCGCGGCATGAGGTCGGCGGAGCCGAGCCAGTAGCGCTTCTCGTCGCCGCGGTGGAACGAGTAGATCCGCGAGTGCTCGAGGAACTGGCCGACGACGGAGACCACGCGGATGTTCTCGCTCACGCCCTCCACGCCCGGGCGCAGGCAGCAGATGCCGCGCACGTTCAGGTCGATCCGCACGCCCGCGCGCGAGGCCTCGTAGAGCGCCTCGATGCAGCGCTGGTCCACCAGCGAGTTCATCTTCATCGCGATGCGCGCGTCCTTGCCGTCGCGATGTGCCTCGACCGTGGCGGCGATCTCGCGCAGCAGCCCGTCGCGCAGGTGCGCAGGCGCGACGAGCACCTTCCGGTAGTGGCGCGGGCGCGAGAACCCGGTGAGCGTGTTGAAGATCTCGGCCACGTCGGCGGTGATGTCCGAGTCGGTGGTGAACAGGCCGAAGTCCTCGTACAGGCGCGCGGTCTTGGCGTTGTAGTTGCCCGTGCCGATGTGGGCGTAGTGCCGCACGCCGTCGCCCTCGCGGCGGATGACCACGAGCGCCTTCGCGTGCGTCTTCAGGCCGGGCAGCCCGTGCACCACGTGCGCGCCGGACTCCTCGAGCACGCGCGCCCACGAGATGTTGCGCCGCTCGTCGAAGCGCGCCTTCAGCTCGACCAGGCACACGACCTGCTTGCCGCGCTCAGCGGCCTCGATCAGCGCCGGCATAAGGTTCGAGTCGTCCGAGGTGCGGTACACGGTGAGCTTGATGGCGAGTACGTCGGGGTCCTGCACCGCCTGCTGCACGAAACGCTCGACGCTCGTCACGAACGAGTCGTAGGGCTGGTGCACGAGCAGGTCCTGCTGGCGCATCGAGCCGAAGACGTCCGCCTGCTCGCCCTCCTCCGCGTGGAATGCCTCCTGCGTGATCGGCGACCAGGCGGGCTCGCGCAGGTCGTTGTGGCCGTCGACCCCGTAGAGCTCCATCAGGTCGCCCAGGTCGAGCATGCCCTCGACGTCATAGACCTGCCGCTCCTCCACGCCGAGCCAGTCGATCAGCCGCGAGCGCAGCCGCTCGTCCATCCCGGATCCGACCTCCAGGCGCACGACCTCGCCGAAGCGGCGCCGCCGGAGCTCGTACTCGACCGCCTGCAGGAGATCGTCGGCCTCGTCGGACACCGTGAAGTCGGCGTCGCGCGTGACGCGGAAGAAGTCGTGCGTCACGACCTCCATGCCGGGGAACAGCTCGTCGAGGTTGCGCGCGATGATCGACTCGAGCGGGACGAAGGTGCCCTTGCCGATCTCGACGAAGCGCGGCAGCACCTCCTTTGGCACCTTCACACGCGCGAACGTCTCGACATCGGTCTCCGGATCGCGGACCCAGACGGCCAGGCTGAGCGACAGGTTCGAGATGTAGGGGAACGGCCGGCCGGGGCCGACCGCGAGCGGTGTGAGCGCGGGGAAGATCTGGTCGTGGAAGTGGCGATCGGCCGCACGCAGCTCCGCCTCGTCGCAGTGCTCGCAGGTCACGACGCGGATCCCTTCCTCCGCGAGTGCCGGGCGCACCACCTGCTCCCACTGATGCGCATGGTGCCGGTCGAGCTCGCGGACGCGTTCGGAGATGCAGTCGATCGTCTGCTGCGCCGTGAGCCCGTCGGGGCCACGTCCCTCGATTCCCGCATCGACCTGGTCGTGGTGGCCCGCGACGCGCACCATGAAGAACTCGTCCAGGTTGGTCGTGTAGATCGAGAGGAACTTGACGCGCTCGAGCAGGCGCATGCGCTCGTGCTCGGTGAGCTGGAGGACGCGGTCGTTGAAGTCGAGCCAGGAGAGCTCGCGGTTGAAGTAGAGGTCGGTCGAGTCGAGCGGCAGCGGCGGCGCACCTTCCCGCGCCTCGTCCTGCGTGATCTCGCGTGCCACGTCAGTCATTTCCGTCTCGCTCTTCGATCGTAGTCCCCCGAAGACGCTCCAACAGCCCAGCTCCCAGCCCGTCGGCCTCGACGCGCTCCCACTCGCGCAGGAATGCGGAGTGGAGCACGTCGCGGCGTGCCACGATGAACGTGCGCAGCGTCTCGAGACCGCGGTAGCGCAGCCGGTTGGGAGCGTCGCGAGCGGCGCCCGGATCGAGGTCCTTGCTGCGCGGCCCGGCCGCGGCACGCACGACGCTCGCATCCTCCGCACGCAGCTTCGCGATGTGGGCCTCCACGCGCGGTGCGAACTCGTCACAGTCGTGGATCTCGCCGAGCACGTCCTGGAGCTTCTTCGCGTCCTTCGCGCCCTGCACCGCGGCGGGCCCGAGCGCAGGCGCTGTCGCCTCGAGCACGTAGCGCAACCGCTTCGCGGCGATGCGCATGTCGTGCAGCTCCTTCGTTCTGCGCGGATCACGCGCGGCGCCGGCGAACGAGTGCAGCTCGGCGAGGCGGACGTCGATGATGCGCAGCGCGTTCTCGGCGAGCGGCCCGTCGAGCTTCAGCCCCTTGACCTTGCGGGCCTTCACGGGCCCGGCCTCGCCGCCGCCACCAGCGCCTCGAGCCGCCCGCGCAGGCCGCTCTCCTCGACCTCGCGCAGCATCTCGCGCAGCGCCTCGTTGCCCGCCGCCTGCTCGGCGCGCAGCTCGTCCTCCAGGCTGCGGATGCCCGCCGCGTCCTCACGGGTGAGCGCGGCCGCCACGCGCTCGAGCTCGGCGATGTGCACGTCGGGATCGCGCCGCGCGCCGAGGGTGTCGGCCAGCCGCTTGACGTCGCGGAGCGCGCGCGTGAACTCCTTCTTCGGGAAGCACGGCTCGAAGATCTCCATGGCCGCGCGCAGCCGCCGCGTGGCCACGCGCATGTCGTGCACGCGCTCGATGTCGCCCGTGTCGAGCACGTTCTCCGAATGCTCGAACAGCTCGGTCGCGCGCGTCTCGACGGTCGCCGCCCCGGCCGCGCGGAAGCTGAGCGCGCCGGTCAGACCGGGGATCTCGCGTGCCTTCGCCATCACTCGACCGAAAGCTCGAGCACGACGCCCTCCCGCAGCCCGCCGCCGCCGATCTTCAGCGGGACGCCGAGCTCGGTGGAGACCGCGTCGAGGATCAGGACGCCCGCCGGGAGCAGGTGCACGCGCTCCGGGTCGAGCTCGAAGCGCTCGGCGATGTCGGCGCGCGGCGCGCTCGCCAGCAGCCGCACGGCGCGCTCGAGCGCATCATGGGTCAGCTCCGCCCCGGCCATCCGCCGCAGCGACGCCGCGCTGCCGCCGCACGCCACGGCGCGCTCCACCGGCGGCGCGCGGAGGCCCTCGAAGACGCCCGAGGCGTGGTGGCGCGCCGCATCGAGCTCCGCGGCCGCGGGTGGATCCGAGCGCAGGTAGCTGTCGGCGAGGAAGCCGGACCCGATCCGGAACGAGCGCGTCCAGCTGACGCCCTCCTCGATCGTGCCGATGGCGATCTCCGTCGATCCGCCGCCCACGTCGACCACCGCGATCGCGCCGTCGGGTGGCGCCGCGAGCATTCGCGTCGCTCCGGCGAACGCGAGCCGCGCCTCGTCCTCGTCGGAGAGCACGTCGGGCCGCACGCCGGCTGCCCGCTCGATCGCGTCCACCAGCTCGTCACGGTTGGCCGCCTGCCGAATCGCCGCGGTCGCCACCACGCGCACGCGGTCGGCGCCGAGCTCGCGCGCGTGTCGCACCTGGCGCTCCACGACCCCGGCCACCTCCTCGACCTTCTCGGGCTTGAAGCACTTATCGCGCCCGAGCGCCTTGCCGAGGCGCGTGTACTCGCGCTGCGTCATCAGCTCGCGAATGGCGCCGCCCTCGCGACAGTCCGCCACGAGCAGGCGCGTGGTGTTCGAGCCGATGTCGATGCAGGCGCAGGTCAGCTGGCGATCGCCTTGAGCTCGGACGGCCGCAGCATCACGATCAGCTCGCCGGTGTCCACGCCGGCGATGCCGCCCTTCTTCATGCGCACCTGCGCGCCGGTCATCGCGTGCACCGAGGCGGAGAAGTCGGGATCGTGGCCCACGAGGAGCACCTCGCCCAGGCCGGCCGCCAGCTCCTCGGCGTGGAACGGGCCGCCAGCCAGCTTCGGCTCGAGCTGGACGTCCACGTCGAGCGCCTCGCAGGCGAGCTTGGCGGTGTCCGCGGCGCGGACCTTTGGACTCGCGAGGCAGGCGTCGATCTGCACGCCGAGCTTCTTCAGCGCCTTGCCCGCGGTGCGCGCCTGTTCCTCCCCCTTCTTGGTGAGCGGGCGCTCCGCGTCGGGCGAGCCGTCCGCGGCGTCGCCGTGCCGGAGCAGCCAGATCATCGGGCGTGAACGTGGGCCAGCTCGTCCGCGTCCGCGAGCACGATGGGCTCTGTCTCAGTCAGATCTTCAAGCGCCTCACCCTCCGGCTCGAAGCGGTAGCCGATGCCGAAGTGCGTGTGGATGTAGCGCCACCCGGGCGACGCCGCGTCGAGCTTCTGGCGCAGCTTGCGGATGAAGACGTCGACCGAGCGGTCGCCGTGCGCCATCGCGTAGCCCCAGACGCGCTGGTAGATCTCTTCGCGCGCTAGCACCCGGCCGGGCGCGTCGGAGAGCATGTGAAGCAGCTCGAACTCGCGGCGGGTGAGGTCGAGGCTCTGCCCGCCCACGAATGCCTGGAACTGATCGAGTCGGATCTCGAGCTCGCCCGCGATGATCGGCCTGCGATCAACTGCGCCGCCCGCGCGACGGCGCCGTCGCACGACGGCCTCCACGCGCGCGATGACCTCCTCGGGGTGGCAGGGCTTGTTGACCCAGTCGTCGGCGCCGAGGCGCAGCCCGCGCACGCGCTGCGCGACCGTCGAGCGCGGCGTGGCGACGATCACGCCGAGCCCCGCGATCTCCTCGCAGACGCGCTGGAGGTAGCTCCATGCGTCCGGCCCGAGCACAGCGAGGTCGATCACCAGGCAGTTGAGCCGCATCGCGACCAGTTGCTCCGGCGCGACCGGCGACGCGAGCGTCCGGTGCTCCCAGCCGAGGGCCGCCGTGCGCTTGGTCAACACCTGGACGAAGCCGGAGTCCGCGTCGATGACTGCAAGCCGCAGGCGGTCCATTCACCGGCAAGTCTAGGGCAGCCCCGCACGGCGTCGCGGCGTGTTCACAGGGTTTTCACAACCGCGCCACACGCCGGTAACAGGATGCGCGCCGGCTGCTGCGAGCCTCGCGGCCATGCAGCCAAACGAACAAGGAGAGACCTTGAAGTTGCGTATCTGGCTCGGCCTCCTGGCCGTCGCCGCGCTGGCCCTGGGCGTGACCGCCTGCGGTTCCAGCGGCAACAGCTCGACCGCCGCAACCGGCGGCGGAAGCGCCTCGATCAACGGCGCCGGCTCGACCTTCGCGGCCCCGATCTACCAGCAATGGGGCAACGCCCTGAAGGACCAGGGCCTCACCGTCAACTACCAGCCGGTCGGCTCCGGCGCGGGCGTCGCGCAGTGGCAGGCCGCCACGGCCGACTTCGGCGCGAGCGATCCCGCCCTCACCCCCGAGGATCGCTCGGCGGCGAAGAAGGGCGCGGGCGTGCAGCTGCCCATGGCCTTCGGCGCGATCACGGTGGCGTACAACCTCTCGGGCACGCCCAAGGGCCTGAAGCTCGACGGCAAGACCGTCGCCGACATCTTCCTCGGGAAGCTCACCAAGTGGAACGACGCCGCTATCGCCGCGCTCAACCCGGGCGTGAATCTCCCGAGCAGCGGCATCACGGTCGTCCACCGCTCTGACGCGTCGGGCACGACGAAGGGGTTCACCAGCTTCCTGTCCGCCTACAGCCCGGAGTGGAAGAGCAAGGTGGGCGCGGACAAGACCGTGAAGTGGCCGACCGGTACCGGCGCGAAGGGCAACGACGGCGTCGCCGGGGCGGTCAAGCAGCAGGACGGATCGATCGGCTACGTGGAGGAGGCGTACGCGCTTCAGAACAACTTCACGACGGCGGCGATCAAGAACAAGGCCGGCAACTTCGTCGCGCCGACGCTGGCGTCGACGACAGCGGCCGGTGAGGGGATCACGATCCCGAAGGACCTCGGCGTGGACGTCATCAACTCGCCGAATCCCCAGGCCTACCCGATCTCCTCGCAGACGTTCGTGATCGTCTACAAGGATCTCTGCAAGGCGGGCCTGTCGAAGCCCACGGCGCAGGGTGTCAAGAAGTTCATCGACTACGGCCTGGGCCAGGGCCAGGACGTGCTCGGCCAGCTCCAGTACGCGAAGCTGCCCGCTCCCCTGCTGGCCAAGTCAAAGGCGGCCGCCGGCGCGCTCCAGTGCAACGGCTTGCCGCTCGGAGCGTGATGGAAGCGGTCGCTCTCGCGCCGGCACTCCGGCGACCCCGACTCGCCGGGCTCCCCGACAGGGTGCTGCGGTGGGGCCTCACCGGCCTCGCCGCAGCGATCCTGCTGCTGATCGGCTTCTTCTTCGTCCGCCTTGCGATCGAGTCGCAGCCGGCGTTCTCGAAGTTCGGCGTCGCCGGCTTCGTGTTCGACAACAACTGGGACGTGTCGAAGGAAATCTTCGGCGCGCTCCCGCTGGTGGTGGGCACGCTCATCACGTCGGCGGTTGCGCTCGTGATCGGCGTGCCGGTGGCGGTGGCCGCGGCGCTCTTCGTCACCGAGCTCTGCCCGCGCCGGCTGCGCACGCCCCTGATCATCACGGTGGACCTGCTGGCGGCGGTGCCTTCGGTGGTCTACGGCCTCTGGGGCTTCTTCTTCCTCGTCCCCAAGCTGAGGCCCGCCGAGCAGTGGTTCGCAGACACGTTCTCGTTCCTGCCGTTCGTCGGCGGCCACGTCGCGGGTCCGGGCTACTTCGTCGCGGGCCTGATCCTCGCGATCATGATCGTGCCGATCGTCTCCGCGATCACGCGCGAGGTGGTGGCCACCGTGCCGCCCGACCACAAGGAGGCGGCGCTCGCGCTCGGCGCCACGCGCTGGGAGATGATCCGCACGGCGATTCTCCCGTACTCGCGCGCGGGCATCAGCGGCGCGGCGATGCTCGGGCTCGGCCGCGCGATCGGCGAGACGATCGCGGTCACGCTCCTGATCGGCAACGCGCCGCAGATCGGCAAGCAGATCTTCGACCAGGGCTACTCGCTCGCCGCCGTCATCGCGAACGAGTTCGGCGAGGCCGCGAACGACCCTACGCACCGGGCGGCTCTGATCGCAGCCGGGCTCGTGCTGTTCGTGGTCACGCTTGTGGTGAACGCGGCCGCGCGCCGGGTCGTGAATCGCCGCGGATCGGCGGTGACGCCATGAGCGGCCTCGTTGCCGTCAGCCCCGGGCGCAAGCGCAAGGAGATGGCCATGCGCGGCGTCCTCGCCCTGGCCACCGGCCTGGCGCTCGTCCCGCTCGCGTTGATCCTCTACTACCTGCTGAAGAAGGGCCTCGGCGCCTTCAGCGGCAGCTTCTTCACCACCGACCCCAACGGCAACTTCCTGGGCGATCCGGGTGGGATCAAGTCGGCGATCTTCGGCACGCTCGAGATGGTCGCGCTGGCGAGCGCGATCGCGATCCCCGTCGGCAGCGGCGTTGCGCTGTACCTCACCGAGTACGGGCGCGAGAGCCGATTCGGGAAGGCGGTGCGCTACTTCGTCGACGTGATGACGGGCGTTCCGTCGATCGTGTTCGGCCTGTTCGTGTACATCACGCTGATCCTCACCGGCGTGGGCGGCGGGTTCGCCGGCTGGAAGGGGTCGATCGCGCTGGCGCTCCTGATGCTGCCGATAGTGACCCGCTCCGCCGAGGTCGTGCTGCTGCTCGTGCCGGACAGCCTGCGCGAGGCCGCGCTGGCGCTCGGCGCGCCGCGCTGGCGGGTGGTGGGCCGGATCGTGCTGCCCACCGCGCTGCCGGGCCTCGTGACCGGCACGCTGCTGGCGATCGCACGTGCGGCGGGAGAGACCGCACCCCTGCTCTTCACGGCGACGATCGTGCAGGGCACCAGCTTCAACCTCGGGGACCGCATGAACTCGCTCCCCGCCCAGATATTCGCGGATGTCGGGCAGGCACAGGATCGCCTGGTTCAGCGAGCGTGGGGCGCCGCCCTGGCGCTCGTGCTCCTGATCCTCCTGCTCACGCTCGTGGCCCGATTCGTTTCAAGGAGGAGCCGACTGGCATGACGGTGCAGACGATGGAGACCGAGACCACCACAACATCCGCCGGCCGCGCGCCGATTCAGCGCAGGCCCCGCCGCGAGGTGTCGCAGACCGCGCGCCGCGTGACGGTGAGCGGGCTGGGCGCGTGGTACGGCACCCAGCAGGCCGTGAAGGACCTCGACATCGAATTCATCCCCAACGAGGTCACGGCCATCATCGGTCCTTCTGGCTGCGGCAAGTCGACGATGGTGCGCTGCCTCAACCGAATGCACGAGGAGATCGCCGGCGCGCGCTCGAGCGGGCGCGTGGAGCTCGACGGCGTGGACGTGTACGGCGCGGGCGTGGACGTGGTGTCTGTCCGGCGCACGGTCGGCATGGTCTTCCAGAAGCCGAACCCATTCCCCACGATGTCGGTGTTCGACAACGTCGCATCGGGTCTCCGCCTGACCGGCGGGCGTGGCGGCAAGCTGCGCGATCGCGTCGAGCAGACGCTGCGTGGCGCGGGCCTCTGGGATGAGGTGAAGGATCGCCTCGACCAGCCCGGCATCGGCCTCTCGGGCGGCCAGCAGCAGCGCCTGTGCATTGCACGCACGCTCGCCGTCGAGCCCGAGGTGATCCTGATGGACGAGCCGTGCTCGGCGCTCGACCCGATCGCCACGTTGAAGGTGGAGGAGCTGATCGAGGAGCTGAAGACGCGCTACACGATCGTGATCGTCACGCACAACATGCAGCAGGCTGCGCGCGTCGCCGACCGCACGGCGTTCATGCTGGCCGGCGAGCTCGTGGAGGTGGACGAGACGGAGACGATCTTCACCAACCCGAGTGACGAGCGCACCGAGCAGTACGTCACAGGGAAGTTCGGCTGATGGCGACCCAGCCGCGTGAGCACTTCCGCCTCCAGCTGGCGCGGCTGGAGGAGCAGGCGCTGGGCGGTCTCGACCTCGTGTGCGAGTCGCTCGACCGCGTGCTCGAGGCGGTGCAGCACTGCGACATCGAGCTGGCCGAGATGGTCATCGCCGACGACGACCGGATCGACGGCCGCTACCTCGAGGTGCACCAGGGCGTGCTGTCGCTGCTCGCGCGGCAGGCGCCCGTGGCAACCGACCTGCGACTCGTCGCCGCCGTGCTCGACGTGATCAAGCACGGCGAGCGCATGGGCGACCAGTGCGTGAACATCGCCAAGATCCTGCCGCTGTCCGGCCACAGCCCGCCGGCGCACGACGAGATGCGCGCCAAGATCGCCGAGATGGGCGCGCAGGCGCGTTCCGAGGTCGGCCAGGCCAAGATCGCGTTCGAAAGCCGCGACGTGGATCTCGCCCAGGACCTCGTTCGCCAGGACGAACGGATCAACCGGCTCAATCGCGAGGTCTTCAAGCTCGCGCTCGAGATCGGCGACGACCCCGACCGGCGCGAGTGGGCGATGCACATGATGTTGATGGCCCGCGCGATCGAGCGCATCGGCGACAACGCGGTGGACATCGGCGAGCAGGTCGCGTTCGTGGTGACCGGGCTGTTCCGGGAGTTCACCGACGCGTCGCATCGCGTCGTGGCCTGACCGCGTCCCGTCGCCCGGATTGGCATAGTTCGCGGTTCGCGGGCAACGACAGCCCGGTGGCGGGGGGGAGATAACGCACGATGCGATCCGACATGAGCTTCGAGCTGGCCGGTGGTCCGTACGCCGTTACCGCGGCGCGGCTGGCACTGTCGGACCTCGACAACCACCTCGACGCGAGCGTCGCGTTCGACATCCGGCTGCTCGTCTCGGAGCTCGTCACGAACAGCGTCAAGCACGCCAGGGTGAGCGAGGACGACTCGATCATGCTCGGCGTGAAGATCGACGGCAACATCGTGCGGATCGAGGTACGCGACCCGGGACCCGGGTTCGATCCTCCGCCCACCGCGCCGCCGGAGGACGCCGACGAGGGCTGGGGCCTGTTCCTCGTCGAGCAGCTGGCGGATGAGTGGGGCGTGGAGCGCGACCGCCAGTGCGTCTGGTTCCAGATCGACTGCAGCAATCGCGGCGGCGAGCACGGCGCGCGTACGACCGTGGCCTAGTGGGACGCCGCAGCCGCCGCCGGCAGCAGCAGTCACCCAAGCAGCCCGTCACGACCACCGACTATCCCGACGCCCAGGGCAACGTCCTGACCGTGCGCGACGAGCTGTCGGCGGGCACGCTCCGCCAGCTCGAGAAGCTGGAGGCCTCGCCGGGGGCGTCGCAGGAGGACAAGTGGCAGCGCCGCGGCGAGCTGCTGTTCGAGCGGCTCGTGGTCCGCTGGACGATCTCCGAGCTGCCGCTCGAGGGGCAGAAGGAGCTGCTCGGCCGCTACCGGATGGCGGATTCCGACACGCGCCGCTGGGTGCGCGACACGCTGGATTCTCATTTAGCCAAACGCCAGCCGCGTACGTAGATACTCCTCGAGATGGTCCTGTTGATGGCGTTCGCCTTCGTGGCGGGCATCGGCACCGCCCTCTCGCCGTGCGTGCTTCCGGTGCTTCCAATCGCGCTGTCGGCGGGAGCCACCGGCGGCCGGCGGCGGCCGCTCGGGATCGTCACCGGCCTGGCGCTGTCGTTCACGTTCGCCACGGTCGCGCTCGTCTACGTGATCCACGCGCTCGGGCTCCCGGACTCGCTCCTGCGCACGCTCGCGATCATCGGCCTGATCGGCTTCGGGTTGGCGCTGGCGGCGCCCGCGGTGGGAGAGCGGATCGAGGCACGGCTCTCGCGGATCGTGCCGCAGCGCAGTGGGGCAGGCTCCGGCTTCCTGCTCGGCCTCTCGCTCGGCCTCGTGTACGCGCCGTGCGCGGGGCCCATCCTCGCGGGCGTCATCACGCTGTCGGCCTCGCAGACCTTCACCGCCGGGCGACTCGCCACGGCGCTCGCGTACGGGATCGGCTCCGGAGTCGCGCTCTACGTGCTCATGCTCGGCGGCCGCCGCCTGATGAGGCGGCTCGCGCGGCGCAGCGGCCGCGTGCAGCAGGCGCTCGGCGTCGTGATGGCCGTCGTGGGTGTGCTGATGCTCGTGAACGTCGACACGCGCTTCCAGAACGCTGTGGCCAGTGACCTGCCGGGCTTCCTCGTGAACCCCACCGGCGGCCTCGAGGGGAGCAGGTCCGTCTCGAAGGCGCTCGCCGCCGTGCGCGGCAGGCCGTCGGGGCTCGCACGCTACGGCGCCGCGCCAGAGATCCAGGGCACGCAGCGCTGGTTCAACACGCCGGGCGGGACGCCGCTGACGCTGGCGGGGCTCCGCCGAGAGCACCGCGTCGTGCTGATCGACTTCTGGACCTACACGTGCATCAACTGCATCCGCACGCTCCCGCAGCTCGAGGCGTGGGACGCCAAGTACCGCGGCGACGGCCTCACGATCATCGGTGTGCACACTCCCGAGTTCCCGTTCGAGAAGGACGCCGGGAACGTGGCCGCCGCGATCAAGCAGGACGGCATCCGCTATCCCGTCGCGCAGGACAACGATGCCGTCACCTGGAACGCGTACTCGAACCAGTACTGGCCGGCGGAGTACCTGATCGACGCGAACGGCCAGGTCCGCCACGTGCACTTCGGCGAGGGCGACTACGGCCAGACCGAGCGTGCGATTCGCGGGCTCCTGGCCGAGGCGGGGCGAACGCGCCTGGGCGGGATGACGCGCGCGCACGTGCTCACGCCCGGGGGGCTCGAGACACCGGAGACCTACCTCGGGTCAATGCGCGCGCAGGGGTTCGACAGGAGGATCACGAACGGCTCCGCGCGCTTCCACGGAGGTGCGCCGCGGCTTCCGCTGAACGGCTTCGCCTACCGCGGCGTCTGGAAGATCACGCCGGAGAGCGCCACGGCCGAGCGGGGCGCTCGCCTCTTCGCGCACTTCCAGGCGCGACGCGTCTACCTGGTGCTCGGCTCGCCCGGCAGGGCGCGGAAGCTGCGGGTACTGGTCGACGGGCGGCCGCTACGGACGATCGTCGTCCGCCGCCAGCGGCTCTACACGCTCGCGAACCTGGCGCGCGTCGGCCGGCACGACCTCGAGCTGCGACCCGAGCCAGGCATCAGCGGGTACGCGTTCACGTTCGGCTAGCTCGCCCGCCGGCTCGGACGCGCGCGTGGACGGTGCGCGTCCCGGCGCGAAGGTGCGGCGGCGTGCCTTCTCCGCGTAGAGGCGCTCGTCGGCCAGCTGGAGCACCGACGCCGTGGTGGCGGCGTCGCGCGGCATCACCACGACCCCGCACGAGCTCGTGACCTCGAAGCCGTCGTGGCTCTCGCTCAGCGCCTCGACCGCGGCGCTGCGGGCACGCTGCGCCTCGTGCTCCGAGCCCTCCACGACCACGCAGAACTCGTCGCCGCCGAGACGGTATGCGCGACCGCAGTCGGTCGACTCCGCCAGCCGCTCGCCGAGCCGCCGCAGCAGCACGTCGCCGGCGGGGTGACCATGCCAGTCGTTGAACTCCTTGAAGCCGTCGAGGTCGAAGAGGAGGAGCGCGTGAGGGGCGCCGAGCGCCGAGCGTACGGCGACCTCGTCGAGGTCCGCCATCAGCCGCCGCCGGTTGGCGAGCCCGGTGAGCGCGTCCGTGTGCGCCTCCTCGCGGCTGGCCGACAGCAGGCGCATCTGCTGCGAGAGCGCCAGCGCCATCCGCACCACCACGACGGCGAGCGTGGCGATGGCGAGCGTGATTGCGGCCGCGTTGATCCTCGTCGCGACGTCCACGGCGAGAAGGACGAGCGCGGTGCAGGCGAATGCCGCGGGGAGCGCGATCGCGCGCAGCCCGGTGGTCGCCACGGGCACCTTCTTCACGGGCGGCTGCCACGCGGCCATGCCGATCAGCACCGCGGCTGCCGGGAGGAGCGTCTCGATGCCGGTGGTCTTGACCTCCGCGCCGGTCGCTCCCTGCCAGATCGAGAAGCCATCCACCACTGCGCTCATCACCAGCGCGCCGCATACGAGTCCGAGCGTCCGGCCTGGTCGCCACCCGGTGACGGTGAGCACGGCGATCGCGCCGCCCAGCAGGACAAGGTCGCAGAACAGCATCACGGCGTCCATCGCGAAGTCCTCGGGATAGAGCGAGCGCTCGGCGATGATCGCGCCGGCCACGAGCGCGGCGCCCACGGCGCAGAGCCCGAGCGCGCCGATCAGGCCATCGACCGCGATGCCGATGTCGGCCTTCTGGAGCCGGGCGCGCGCGAGCAGCACGATGCCGGTGAGGCAGGCGGGGTAGAAGGCGATCCACAGCGCGTCGGCCGGGGTGAACGGAGGCGGCACGGCGTCGCCGATCACGAGGTTCCAGTACACGTCGCCCGCGCCCGTCGCGAGCAGTCCGGCGCCGAGCACCGCCCACGCGAATCGCTGCGGGCGGACCGCCGCGCAGCGTGCGAAGCACAGCGCGGCTGCCAGCCCGAACACCGCGGGGTACGCCCAGATCTCGAAGGAGTCGCCGGCGAGGTCGCGGCACATCGGGATCGTGGCCTGGAGGCCGTAGCCGATCACCCCGCCAACGGCCAGCGCCTGGATCACACGGACGAGACGCGTCACCGGTGCTTCCTCCGCTTGTGCTTCTGCTTGTGCTTTGCGCGCAGGGTGATGCTGCGCGTCGTGGTCACGACCCTGCCGTCGGCGCTGCGTGTGGTCACGACGATGCGGCAGCGCGTGTGGCGCCTGCGGATGATGCGGCGACGGGCGCGGCGGTTCAGCCGGATGTGCACGACCGGCTTCTCGCCCCCCTGCGCCGTGAACTTCGCACTGCCGAGCTTGATGCCCTTCGGCGCCTTCGATCGCCCGGCCGCCGCTACGACACGCGCGCGCCCGGCACTCCGCACCAGGAACAGCGCGACGGTGCCCTTGCAGCTACCCGCCGTCGCGGGGCACGCCACCTGCACGCTCGCCACTCCGGCAGGGCTGACTGCGACGGTCTGGCGCGGGATCGCCGGCGCCACGATGTTGACGAACGGGTTGGCGAGGTCGGCCGCGGCGCCGCTGTCACCGGTTGTGGGCTCGGGAGTCGCCGGCTTCCCCGGCAGCGAGTCGCCGCCGCTGGGCTGCGTCGGCGCCACGGGCGCGGACGGCCGGTCAACCGTCTCGCAGTCGGTGGTCACGTCGGTCGCGTCGGCGGTCACCCTGTCGGTGCCGGACCCGCAAGCGATCCGCTCGACGACGCCGTCCCGTGCGCTGATCCGGTCGTTCCCGTCACTGGTGTTCAGGCTCACGGACGTCGCGCCGGTGCAGTCGATCGCCGCAGCCAGGCCGCTGCAACCGCCGCTTCCCGCGATCAGCACCGGGAACGGGCCCAGGCGGCCGGCCTCGGCCAGGCGGAGCGAATTGCCGCTCGAGGTGACCGTCAGGTCGTTCGCCTCACCCGGGACCGCTATGAAGGTGAGCTTGCCGCTGTCGGCCCTCGCGAAGGCGGCGTTTGCCGTGGCCGGGATCGCCAGGACTGCCGCCATGGCGAGGGCGAGCGCGAAGACTCGCCGGAGGTGGTGGGTGGCCGCGTTCATGCTCAGGTGCGCGGACCGCAACCCCGTCCGAGGCGTACCGATCCAAGGGTTGTGTCGGCCCTTCCGTCCAGGCCTGCCATCGGACATGCGTCCGCTCGGCGGAGTCGTAGCCTTGTACGGCCGCCATGCCGCCTGATCCGCTCACATCGTTCACACCTCAGGTACGTGAGTGGTTCACTCGCGCCTTCGAGCAGCCGACCGAGGCTCAGATCCAGGCTTGGCCCGCGATCGCGCGCGGCGAGCACACGCTGCTGTCGGCGCCGACCGGGTCCGGTAAGACGCTCGCCGCGTTCCTCTGGGGACTCGACCGCCTCGTGGCCGACCCGTCGCCCGAGCCGCGCACACGCCTCGTGTACGTGTCGCCACTGAAGGCGCTCTCCTACGACATCGAGCGCAACCTGCGCGCCCCGCTGCGCGGTATCGGCGGCGACATCTCGGTGGCGATCCGCACCGGCGACACGCCGCAGAAGGAGCGCCAGCAGATGCTGCGCACGCCGCCCGACGTGCTCATCACCACGCCCGAGTCGCTCTACCTGATGCTCACCTCCCGCGCGCGGGAGATCTTCGGCGGCGTCGACTGGGTGATCGTCGACGAGATCCACGCCGTGGCGCAGACCAAGCGCGGCGCGCACCTCGCGCTCACGCTCGAGCGGCTCGAGCACCAGGCGGGCAGGCGCGTCCAGCGCATCGGCCTGTCGGCCACGCAGCGGCCGCTCGACGAGGTCGGCCGCTTCCTGGCCGGCACGGGTCGTGAGTGCACCGTCATCGACACCGGCGTGCGCAAGGAGCTCGACGTGCGCATCGAGGTGCCG
>JAICJV010000043.1 GCA_025928265.1 Thermoleophilaceae bacterium | reverse complement strand
GTGGTCGACCACCTGATCGCGGGCGAGTACGAGCCCGAGCTGGTGCGCTGGGTGGAGGGCGAGCGCGCCGGCCCGCTCGTGCAGCTGGGGCGTGGCGAGTTCCATATCCCAGCGCGCGACCTGCTGCCACCGCTCGAGCAGTACGCCCATCTCGCGCTCGGCGGCGAGGAACGGCTCGTGGGCTACGTCGAGGCGAGCCACGGCTGCGTGCATATGTGTCGCCACTGCCCGATCCCGTCGGTCTATGACGGCCGCATCCGGATCGTGGGCGCGGACACGGTGCTTGCCGACATCGAGCAGCTCGTGGCGATGGGGGCACGCCACATCACGTTCGGCGACCCCGACTTCCTGAACGGCCGCAAGCACTCGCTGGCGATCGTCCACGCCATGCACCAGCGCTTCCCCGACCTCACCTTCGACTGCACGACCAAGGTCGAGCACGTGCTCGAGTTCGCGCACCTGTGGCCCGAGCTGGCGGCGTGCGGCTGCCTGTTCGTGGTGACCGCGGTCGAGCTCTTGAACGACGACATCCTCGCGCGCCTGGACAAGGGCCACACCGCGCGACAGGTGACCGATGCGGTCGCCCTGCTGCGCGAGCACGGGATCGAGCCGCGCCCGTCGCTGATGCCGTTCACCCCCTGGAGCACGCGCGAGGACATCGAGGACATCGTCCGCTTCGTCGAGCGTCATGACCTCGTCGGCAACGTCGATCCCGTCCAGCTCTCAATCCGGCTGCTGGTGCCAGAGGGCTCGCTCGTGCTCGAGCGTGACGACTGGGAACCTGGCGCCTACGACGCCGACGCACTCAGCTGGACGTGGGCCTCCGACCTCGACGACCTTCAGCGAGATCTGGCGCGGATCGCCGAGGACGGAGGCGATTTCCAGGCCATTCGCGAGGCCGTCCTCGGGGAGGCCGGGCAGATCGAGATGGGCTCGACCGAAGGGAGGCCACGGCTGACCGAGCCGTGGTTCTGCTGAGCGGAGCCCACCGAGGGCCAGTTCGGCTCTCTCGACCAGACCTAGAAGGTTTCGCCGCCAGACGCGTCGGCTACCCAACGTGTATGGCGAATCCACTTGACACACTCACGAAGGTCGTCGGGTTCGGCATCCAGCAGGGGACGAAAGTCCTGGGCGGAGCCATCTCGACGGTGACAGGACGCGGTGGCGACAGCGCCCCGCAGGAGCAGGAAGAGCAGCGTCCGACGCGTGCTCAGCAGCAGCGTCAGCGCCAGCAGCGCGCCGCCGGCCAGCGCCGGGCGAGCCAGCAGCCGAAGGCGCTCGACGACGTGACGATCACGCGCAAGGTCGAGACCGAGATCTTCCGCAGCAGCAAGGTCGCGAAGGGCAAGATCAGCGTGAACACCGCCGATGGGGTCGTGTGGCTGCGCGGCGAGGCCAAGAACCCGCAGCAGGTGAAGGACCTGGAGGCCAAGACCGCGGCCATCCCGGAGGTGAAGCGGGTCGAGAACCTGCTGCACCTGCCGAAGACTCCGGCGCCCACGCGCACCGACACGCCGCCGAGCCAGCGCAAGACGCGCCAGACCAAGAGGCCCTCGACCGCGCGCAAGGTCACGCCCCCGCGCCAGACCGCCGAGAAGCGTACGGCCGCGTCGTCGCCCGAGGAACCGGCTCCGGCCGACCTCGCGAGCACGCATACCGGGCGCCCAGCGGCACCCCTCGGCTCCGACGAGAGCGGCGGCAAGACCACGGGCGGCAACGGCGGAGCACCCTCTGACAGCTAACGTCAAGGCGGGATGGAATCCGCTGACCTGACGACCGAGACGATGTCTCCCGCCGCGCTCGCGGAGCACGCGAGAGCGGCGGGGCGCTTCGGTATCGACACAGAGTTCGTCTCCGAGAGCCGCTATCGAGCGCTGCTCTGCCTCGTGCAGGTGGTGGTGCCGCTCGACGGCGACGGGCAGCACATCGAGCTGCTCGATCCGCTCGGGGAGGGCTTCGATCACGAGCCGCTGGCCGAGGTGTGGGCGGACCCGGACGTGGAGGTCGTGCTCCACGCCGGCAGCCAGGACGCGGCGATCCTGCGCCGGGTGTGGGGCGCCGCCCCCACCAACATCTTCGACACGCAGGTGGCCGCGGGCTTCGCCGGCTTCAGCGCGCAGGCGGGCTACGGCAACCTGCTCCAGGGTGCGCTCGGCGTCCGGCTGGCCAAGAGCGCCGGATTCACCCGATGGGACCGCCGCCCGCTCACCGACGAGCAACTCGACTACGCCCGCCAGGACGTGGAGGACGTGCTGGCGCTGGCGGACGAGCTGCAGCGTCGCCTCAGCGAATCGGGCCGGCTCGAGTGGGCGCGCGAGGAGGCGCGCCGCCTCGAGGACGTCACCGACGAGCGCGATCCGGCCTCCGCATACCGGCGCCTGCCGCGCGTGAACCAGCTCAAGCCGCGCCAGCGCGCGGTGGCACGCGAGCTTGCTGCGTGGCGCGAGCGCACGGCGCAACGCGAGGACCGTCCCGTGAACGCCGTGCTCCCGGATGTCGCGCTCGTGGAGATCGCCAGGCGCCAGCCGCAGAGCCTCAAGGAGCTCGAGCGCATCCGCGGGCTGCGGCCCGACACCGGTCGGCGGCGCGGCAACCAGATCATCGAGGTCGTCGAGCGCGGGCGCGAGGCGGAGCCGCCGCCGGCCGAGGACATCCAGCGCTTCGAGACGGACCCGACCGACGGCCCTGTGATCGCGCTCTGCGAGTCGCTCGTGCGCACGCGGGCGCTCGAGGCCGGGCTGGCCTACGAGCTCGTGGCGGCGCGCGCCGACCTCCAGGCGATCGTCAGCTCCGCGCGCGACGGGCGCCCGGAGCCCGACGTGCGCACGCTGCGTGGCTGGCGGCGCGACCTCGCCGGAGGCGAGCTGCTCGAGCTGCTGGCGGGCAATCGTTCGCTCAGCGTCGCGCCGCGGCGCGGCGTGCAGGTCAGCGGCGGCTGACGCCGGCTTCGCGCAGGAACGCCCGGCACAGCTCGCGCCCGAGCACGTTCCAGCGCCCGATCTCCTGCGGCGTCCCGGCCAGCGCCGGATCCGGATCGTCCTCGTCGGCGATCCACCTGTTCAGATCGCGCGCGCTCACCTCGGCGTGGAACTGGATCCCGTAGACCGGCTTGTCCGCCAGACGAAATGCCTGCGAACAGACGTCATTTCGCGCCAGCTCCACGCCGCCGGGCGGCAGCTCGACGTGGTAGCCGTGCCACTCGAGCGCGCGGAAGCGGCGCGGCAGCGCACCCAGGACCCGGTCGTCGCCCACGAGCTCCACGTCGTGCCAGCCCACCTCCGGCCGCGGCAGCTTGCCCACGCGGCCACCCGCGGCCTCGGCCACGAGCTGCGAGCCGAGGCACACGCCGAGCACGGGCCTGCCGGCGCCCACCAGCTCGCGGATGTAGCGCTTCTCCTCGCGCATCCACGGATGGCGGTCCTCCTGATCGACGTTCACCTCGCCGCCGAAGACGAGCGTGGCGTCGTAGCCGTCGTGCGACGGCGGCCGCCCAAGCGCGAAGCTTGCCTCATCGAGGTCGTCGATCACGTCGGCGAACACTCCGGCCGCCGCGTCTTCCTGGTGGATCAGAGAGAGGACGCGCAAGCCCCAGAGGCTACGCGGCGCGCACGAACCGCTCGGCCTCGGCGGCGAGCATCCACCAGCCGTCGGGCCCGACCGCGTCCTCGGTCGCGACGCGCGCCAGCTCGGTGCGGGCCTGCGCATGCTCGAGTTCGCAGATGGCCGCCACCTCGGCGGTTGCGAGCGGCTCGCCGGCCCAGGCGAGCACCTCCTCGACCGACTCCGGCAGAGCGCGCCGCTCGAGCTTCGGTGCGAGGTTCGCGATCGCCGCCTCGTACACCGCCACCGGCTGGAACCCGGGGACGTCGAAGCGCGCGCCGGTATCGAGTCGCGTGATCTCGTACGACGGGCACGTGTAGCGGCGGCCGTCGCCGGCGGGGGCGAGCTTGTGGTCGAGTGCGAGCGCGGCGGGCGTGGGACGGCGCGCCGCAGCGGCGTCCGCTTCCAGGCGACGGTCCACCTCCGGGTCGTCGCGCCACGCGCGCAGCAGGCTCATCTCGTCGATGCCGGCCTCGCTCGCGGCGCGTGCGATCACGCGCGGCTCGTCGAACAGCTCACCCGCCATCGCGTGGATCCGCAGGCGCCGCAGGAGCGCCCGCTCGCGATCGGGGAAGTGGATGCGCGCCGCCACCACGGCGCGGCAGGCGTTCACCGTCGCGACCATGCGCGCACGCGGGCGCGGGTCGATCGGCATCCCGAAGCGGCGCTGGATGTCCGCCATGCCGAGCGCCATCGCCTCGAGCGTGAAGCCCTTCTCGGCGTACTCCTCGGGCGAGCGCGAGAGGACGACCATCCGCGGGCGCCATTCGATCTGGTCGCCGTAGAGCCAGCGCAGGCGCAGGCGGCCGGGCTCGGCGGAGAAAGCCCACGGGCAGCCGGGATCGGTGAACTCGTCGATGCGAAGAGTGGCCACACCCGATCTGTGCCCGGGCGCAACGGCAGCTAACCGAACGCGTCGTGCTCGTGAGGACCGACACAAGCGACCACCGGGTCGCCCGTGATGTCCCGCGCCACGCTGCGCACGTCGTCCTCGGTGACGGCGTCGAGCGCCTCGATCATCTCGTCGGGCGAGCTGACCTCCCCGAAGGTGACCTTCTGCCCGGCCGCGCGCCGTGCCACGGCCCCGGTGGACTCGAGCGCCAGCACGGTCGAGCCCGCGGCGTACGCGCCCGCACGCTCGACCTCGCCGTCGCGCGGACCATTCTGCGCGAGGTCCTCGACGATCTCGAGGATGCGCGAGTACGCCTCGGCGCACTTGGACGAGTCGAGGCCGGAGGAGACGTCGAGTGAGGCGGTGTCCGAGTGCGTGAAGCCGTACGAGCGGATCGCGTAGCAGAGGCCGCGCTGCTCGCGGATCTCGTCGAACAGGCGCGAGCCCATCGAGCCGCCGAGCAGAGTGGCGTACACGGCGAGCGCGGCGCGCTGCCTTACGTCGGTCGGGTCGATCGACGGCCGCCAGTGCAGCCGCAGGTGCGACTGGTTGGTGTCGCGGCGCTCCACCTCCACGCGCCGCTCGAACGCGGGCGCGGGGTCGGCCGCGGGCGGCTCGGCGCGCGCCGGGAAGCGCGAGAACAGCTCCTCGAGCCGGTCGTCGTCGGCGTGCGAGACGTCGCCGGCCAGGAAGGCGCCGCCGCGCGACGGCTCCCAGCGGCGCTCGCGGAAGGCGAGGATCGCGTCGCGGCTGAAGCTCGAGATGTGCTCCGCGGGGCCCAGCACCGGGCGCCCGAGCGGGTGGTCGCCGTAGATGGCGCGGTCGAGCAGCTTGTCGGCGACCGCGTTCGGCTGGTCGTCGTAGCGGTTGATCTCCTGGATCACGACTCCGCGCTCGCGGTCGAGCTCGTCACCGTCGATGCGCGCGCGGGCCACGAAGTCCGTGAGCAGATCGACCGCCGGCATCAGCGCCTCCGCGCGCGCGGGGATGTGGAAGGCCACGACGTCGTGCGAGGTGTACGCGTTCAGCTGCGCGCCCAGGCGGTCGGCGGTCTCGTTCACGTCGCGGTAGCTCGGGAACTTCTCCCCGCCCTTGAACACGAGGTGCTCGAGGAAGTGGGCCATGCCGTTCTCCTCGGCGTGCTCGGTGCGCGCGCCGGCGTCGAAGGCGACGAGGGCGGTGACGGCGCGCGTCCCGGGCATCTGCAGCTTCACGAGGGGAAGCCCGGTCTCGAGTTGCTTTTGTGTTACGTCAATCACGCTCAATCACGGGTGCACGGTAGCGATCACAGATAGTTGAATGATTCAACTATACTTGGCGGATCAGAAGAGGAGCCTTTACACCTGGGGACAAGCCGGAGCGCACGACGGACAGGGCGCAGCGGCGCGCGAACCTGCGCCGCGTAGGCAGTCTGTTCCGCCCCTACCGCATGAAGCTCGGCAGCGTGCTCGCGCTCATCGCGCTGAGCGCCGGCCTCTCGATGATCTCGCCGTTCCTGCTGCGCGCGGTCCTCGACCACGCGATCCCGGAGCAGGACATGGCGTTGCTGTCCGCGCTCGTCGGCGGGATGGTCGCGATCTCGATCGCCACCGGCGCGCTCGGCGTGGCGCAGACATGGCTGTCGAACTCCGTCGGTCAGCGCGTCATGCACGACCTGCGCTCCGCCGTATACCGCCACCTCCAGCGCCTGTCGCTCGCGTTCTTCACGCGTACCCGCACGGGCGAGGTGCAGTCGCGTATCGCGAACGACATCGGTGGCGTCGAGAACGTGGTGACCAACACCGCCACGTCGATCGTCTCCAACCTGACGACGGTCCTGGCGACGACGGTCGCGATGTTCCTGCTCGACTGGCGTCTCGCCGTCTTCTCGCTCGTGCTGCTGCCGCTGTTCGTGTGGCTCACGCGCCGCGTCGGCGCCGAGCGCAAGCGCATCACCACCCAGCGCCAGACGACGATGGCCGACATCTCCACGCTCGTGGAGGAGTCGCTGTCGGTGTCGGGAGTGCTGCTCGGCAAGACGATGGGCCGCGCGCCCGAGCTGGCCGACCGCTTCGAGCGCGAGTCCGAGTTGCTCGCCGACCTCGAGGTGCGCCAGCGCATGGCCGGCCGCTGGGTCATGGCGTCGATCCAGGCGACGTTCGCGATCATGCCCGCGCTCGTCTACTGGTTCGCCGGCTGGAGCATCTCGTCCGGCGCTGCGGCCATCTCGATCGGCACCGTGGTCGCGTTCACCACGCTTCAGACGCGCCTCCTGTTCCCGATCGGCCAGCTCCTCTCGATCGGCATCGACGTGCAGACGGCGTTCGCGATGTTCGACCGCGTCTTCGAGTACCTCGACCTGCCGGTGGAGATCGCGGAGCGCGACGATGCGCGGCCGCTCGCGAGGGTGCGCGGTGACGTCGCGTTCGAGGACGTCTCGTTCCGCTACCTCGGCGACTGGACGCTGCACGGGGTGACCATCGATGTCCCCGCGGGCTCGCGCCTCGGTGTCGTCGGCGAGACCGGCTCCGGCAAGACGACGCTCGGCTACCTCGTCGCACGCCTATACGACGTGGAGCGGGGGAGGGTGACGATCGATGGGATCGACATCCGCGACGCCACGCTCCAGTCGCTCGCGGCGTCCGTGGGGGTCGTCTCGCAGGAGACCTATCTCTTCCACGCGAGCGTGCGCGACAACCTGAGCTTCGCGAAGCCCGGCGCGACCGACGAGGAGATCGAGGACGCCGCACGCGCGGCGCGCATCCACGACCTGATCGCTTCGCTGCCGGAGGGCTACGACACGATCGTCGGCGAGCGCGGCTACCGCTTCTCCGGCGGCGAGAAGCAGCGCATCGCGATTGCGCGCACGATCCTGCGCAACCCGCCGGTGCTCGTGCTCGACGAGGCCACGAGCGCCCTCGACACCGAGACCGAGCGTCAGGTGCAGGCGGCGCTCGATCGCCTCGCCGAGGGACGCACGACGATCGCGATCGCGCACCGCCTCTCGACCATTCGCGACGCCGACCAGATCGTCGTCCTCGACAGGGGCACGATCGTCGAGCGGGGCACCCACGACGAGCTGATGGCGCGCGGCGGCCGCTACTCCGAACTTGCGGCACGTGACGCAGAGCTGGCACCGGAACCCGCATAATCGGCGGCGCGTGAAGCGCGTCCTGCCAGCTCTGCTCTCTGCTTTCTGCTTTCTCACGGCCGCCGCGGTGGCCGACGGGAGCCCGATCCCCGAAGGTCCCGACGCCAACTCGTCCCCGGCCTTCATCGGCTCCCCGGCGACGCAGCACCCGGTTTTCGTCGCGCAACCTCCGCGCCACCCGCACATGGCGCCGAACGAGCGCTCGAACCTGCACGTGGACGCCTTCCAGACCGACGCGAACGTCCTGCCCGGCCCGCTCGGCAAGGGCATCCAGCGCGTCTCGAACTTCCAGGCGGCCGACTGCGCATCGGTGACGTTCGACAGCCGCGGCCGGATCGTCGTCGTGTGCGTCGGGATCCAGGGCCCGCGCCTCCTGATGCTCGACGCGAAGACGCTCGACACGCTGGCCACATTCGCGCTGCCGCCGCGTCAGCCGAGTGCGTCCGCCGACCTGTTCACCGACTTCTCGGGCGGCGGCTACTTCTACCTCGACGACCAGGACCGCGCGATCATCCCCACCACCACGCGACACGTGCTGGTCGTGGCGGAGACCGGCGACACGCCAGGCTTCGTGCAGCAGCGCGACTACGACCTCAGCGGCGTCGTGCCCTCCGGCGACAAGATCATCTCGGCGCTGCCCGACTGGTCGGGTCGCCTCTGGTTCGCGTCGAAGGCGGGGATCGTGGGAACGCTCGACTTCGCCACCGGCGCGACCAAGGCGATCGACACGCACGAGAAGATCGGCAACTCGTTCGCCGTCGACGATCGCGGCGGCGTCTACATCGTCACCGACGCCGCGATGTACCGCTTCCGCGCGGGGGCCGACGGCACGCCGCAGACGGTATGGCGCTCGACCTACGCCAACGACGGCCGCGCGAAGCCGGGCCAGACGGAGGTCGGGTCCGGCACGACGCCGACGGTGATGCCGGCAGGTCCGTGGGTCACGATCACCGACAACAGCGATCCGATCAACGTGGTCGTCTACAACCGCGACAGCGGCGCGCTGGTGTGCTCGGTCCCGATCTTCTCGAAGGGCGCGAGTGACACCGACCAGTCGCTCGTCGTGGCCGGCCGCTCGATCGTCGCCGAGAACAACTACGGCTACAGCGGGCCCACGAAGACCGAGCAGGGCGGCACCACCACAGGGGGGCTCGAGCGCGTGGACGTGAACCCCGGCGGCAGCGGCTGCAAGAAGGTCTGGCACAGCGACGAGATCTCGCCGTCGGTGGTGCCGAAGGTCTCGCTGGCGAACGGGCTCGTCTACACGTACACGAAGCCGGCCGGCGACAACTCGGACCCGTGGTACCTCACGGCCCTCGACTTCCGCAGCGGCCGCACCGTCTACAAGGCGCGCGCCGGGTCCGGCCTGGGGTTCAACAACAACTACGCGCCGGTCACGCTCGGGCCTGACGGCACGGCGTACGTCGGCGTGCTCGGCGGCCTGGTCGCGCTGCGCGACTCCACTCCCCCACCGAAGGTGGCGCAGCGGCGGGGGCGGGCGCTGCGGCTGCGCGTGCGCTACGGGCGCGTGACGCGCCGCTGCTCGAGCCGTCACTTCAGCGTGCGGGTCAGTGGCCGCAACCGCCGCCAGGTGCGATCCGCTGTGTTCCGCTACCACGGCAAGAGGGTGCGCGACAAGCGGACGCCGTTCGCTGCGCGCTTCCACGTCGGCTCTGCGCGGCGCGGGCGCAGGATCGTCGCCCGCCTGACCCTGCGCAACCGCAAGCACGTCCGGCTGACCGAAACGGTGCGGCCGTGCGCGCAGCTGCGCTGACGGCGATCGTTCAGGTCGCGTCAGCTGCCATTCGCCCAGGATTAGCCGCTATTTGCGGCATTCGACGGGACGCGCGCGGTTGACACTTATTACGCTGCGACGCGAATCACCGCCGCCGACCTGGAAGGACCTCGAAATGACGTTTGCACCTCGACGCCGCCTGGCGCGCACTTTTGCCGCGCTGGTCGTGCTCGTCGCGCTCGCGGTTCCGCTGGCCTTCGCCGGCAGCGCGCTTGCGCAGACATCCAGCATCTCGCAGCAGGACTGCAACCAGGGCACGATCCGGGATCAGTCCGGGCAGCCGATCTCCAAGTCGCGCTGTGAGGCCCTGATCGGGAAGCAGGTCCAGCTCGCGAGCACGGGCCTCGACCTGTGGCCGTTCGCGGCGGCCGCACTGTTCCTGCTGGCGGGTGCTACGGCGTTCGGGATTCGGCGCCGCTCGCTTGCGAGACCTCTCTAATCGCCTGCGCGCGCCTCGGCGCCTAAATTCGGACCGATGCGCCGTTTAGCATCGCGGCTTCGCAGGACCAAAGCGTCCGAGAAGCCCGTGAACACCCTCGAGAAAGCCCAAGGCGCCGGGCTGGCCGCGTTCTACGACAGGCGCGCCGCCGCCGCCCTCGCGTACTGCTCCAAGATCTGCGCCCCCGCGGCGATCGCGGACGCGGTGGAGGCGTCGTTCGCGCGCGTGTTCGAGGCGGCCGCCTCGAATGGCGCGCTGGACGACGAGGCGCTCGACGCGAGCCTGCGGGCGTCCGTCCGCAGCGAGGCTGCGGCGCGCGCGTCGGCGGCCACGGCGGGCGTGCCGGCGCGACGGCTGCTCGAGCGGCTCGCCGATCCGGGGCGTGGCGGTGCATGCGAGCTGATGCCGGCGCTGCTCGCCGCGCGCGCGGAGTCGAACCTCAGCGAGGGCGACCGCGAGCGGATGTCCGCTCACCTGCGGCGCTGCGCCGACTGCCGCGCGGCCGAGCATCGCTTCGAGGAGGCCGAGCAGGCGTTCGACGAGCTGGCGGGCGAGGACGCGCCGGCGCTCGGGCGCTCGCTGCTCGCCGACATGATCGAGCAGGCTCCGGTCAGCGACCGCCGCCGCTTCGCGCGCGAACAGCTCGGTGCCGCGGAATGGCTCGAAGACGTGGACTGGGACGAGCCGCTGCCCGCGCCGCGCGTGGTGGAGGTTCCCGACGACGCGCTCGACCTCGCGCCGGAGGAGCCGCCCGAAGCGGAGGTGGTCGAACCCGACCCCCGGAAGGACCCGGCCGTCACGGACGTCGCGACCCAGGACTTCCCGGCCCTCGACGGCGGCCGTTCGCGCCGGCTCAGCGGCCGCTGGCGCAGGCGTATCGCCATCACCATGATCGTGTTCGCCACGTTGCTCCTCGCCGAGGCCGGGATCACGCTCGCGTGGAAGGAGCCGTTCACCGCGTTCATGGCCGCGCGCGCGCAGGCGAGCCTCGACAGGCAACTGCACAAGCTCGACGCGCAGACGCTCACGCCCGGCCAGCAGAAGCGGTTCGCCGCGATCAGCGACACCGACGCGCGTACGAAGGCGCGCATGGCCGCGCTCGCGCAGCACGAGCGGACCAGCGTCGCCACGGGCGACGCGCTCGGCACGATCGCCATCCCGAAGATCGGGGTCGACTACGTCTTCGTTCAGGGCACCGACGCGGCCAGCCTCCGCAAGGGTCCCGGGCGCTACCTCGAGACACACCTGCCGGGCCAGGGCCAGCCGGTCGGGATCGCCGGGCACCGCACGAGCTACGAGGCGCCGTTCCGCAATGTCGACGATCTGAAGGCCGGTGACTCGATCACGCTGAAGATGCCGTACGGCGTGTTCACCTACGTCGTCGACAGCCACCGGATCGTGCCGTCGGACTACCGCGGCGCGTTCGACTCGATGCACGGCGAGACGCTCATCTTGAGCGCGTGCCACCCGCTCTACAGTGCGACGGAGCGCATCCTGGTCTACGCGCACCTCGCGAGCAGCCGCCCGCTCGGCGCCGCCGTTGACACCGCACCCAGTCTGCCCGGCATCGACACGAAGGCACTCGCGCGCGAGCGCGCGGCCAAGCGGCTCAAGGCGATGGGCTCGCGCACGCTCCAGATCGGGATGACCGGCGATGACGTGAAGGAGGTGCAGCTCATGCTCGGGCTGCCGCCCACCGGCACGTTCGGCCCCCAGACGCAGGCCGCTGTGATCGCGTTCCAGCAGTCGCACGGGCTGCCCGCGGTCGGCCAGGTGGGATCGCAGACGAAGCACGCGCTCGCCCGCCGGCCGCGCCCGCCGTCGCGTCCGCCGACGCCGCCCGCGGTGCCGCAGCAACCGCAGCCCACGAGCACCGGAACCACCACCACGCCGTCCGGGCAGACCGGCTCCACGAGCACCACCACGACCACGCCCGGCGCCGTTACGGGGCGCTGACGCTGCCCGGAGGCCGTGCTACGGTCGCATCGCCGTGCCCGCAGCGCGTGAAACCGAAGCGGTCTATCGCCGCCGGCGGCTCGTCGCGTTGGGCGGCGTCGTCCTGTTCGTGATCGTGTTGATCGTGATCGCGTCCAGCGGCGGCGGTTCGTCCACGAAATCGACGCAGACCTTCCAGCCGACCACGACGCCACTCGGCGCCGGTGTCACGACGCCGTCGCCGTCATCGGGCACGTCGAAGAAGACGTCGACGAGCGGCGGTGGCTCCGTGTCTCCCGGCGCCGGCTCGGGCGGAGGAACGGCAGCCCCAGCACCGTCCACCGGCGCGCCGTCGGCCACTCCTCAGGCGCCCGCGGGCACCGGGGGCGGCGGTCAGGCCGGCACGGGTGGCGGCGGCTCGGCCGGCAGCGGCGGCGGGGTGGACCCCGGAACGGGCGGCGTCAGGCCACCGTCGGGCGGCGGTGGCAGCGGCAGCGGCGGAGCGACGCCGCCGAAGTAGGTGGCCCGCCGGGCCCTCCTTCTGACCGCGGCGGTCGCCGCGCTCGCGCTGGCCGCACCGGCATTCGCCCAGACGCCCGCACCCGGAAACAGCCCGTTCTCGCCGCTGCCTCCCGCGCAGCAGCCGGCGCCTACGCAGACCGCGCCGCCGCCCACGCCCAGTCAGACGAAGGACAGCGGCGACAACTCCGGCCCGAGCCTGATCGGCATCATGGGCCTCTTCGTCCTCGGCGTCGTCGTGATCTTCGTGATCGGCTGGTTCATCCTGCGCGATGCCCGGCACTCGCTCCCGCGCCATGCGCGGCGCAGGAAGCCCAAGAGGCCGAAGGCCGAGACAAAGGCCGTGGCTGTCGCGAGCAGCGCCCGTCGACCGCCGCCGCGACCGCCGCGGAAGGCGCATGCGTCAAGGACTCGCAAGCGGCGCGCCAGGCGCCGCGCGCGCTGACGCTCGTGCGCGAGATCCCCATCCGCGGGCAGACGATCCGGCTCGGACAACTGCTCAAGCTCGCCGGCATCGCCGACTCCGGCGCCGACGCGAAGGCGCTGCTCGCCGAGGGCCTCGTCACAGTGAACGGGGAACGCGAGCAGCGGCGCGGCCGTCAGCTCGGCGTGGGCGACGAGGTGGCGGTGGGCGACGAGACGCTGCGCATAACTTGATGATGAATCAGTGCGCTGCGATCTCGCCGTCGACGGGGAGGCCGCACTCCGCCCAGCTCACGATGCCGCCATGGAGGTTGTGCGCGTCGAATCCGGCACGCCGAAACGCGAACGCCGCCATCGCCGAGCGTGCGCCCACGCGGCACTGGAACACCAGCGCGCGCCCGGCCGGGAGTTCTCCGGCGCGGTCGGCGAGGCTGCCGAGCTCCATGTGCAGCGAGCCCGGAATGTGACCAGCCTCACGCTCGTAGGGCTCGCGCACGTCGATCAGCTCCGCTTCTCCGCTTGCAACCAGGTCTGCGGCCTGCTCGGGGGACAGCTCGAACGGCAGCTCGGTCATGCGCAGTTTGGGAGAAGAGCCGTCGGGGGAAACATAATCCGGCCGAGCACCTTGCTAGGGTGCTGCGCCAAGTGAACCTAGCTGAATCGCACTGACGCGCCAGCGTCGTTGCGACCGGGGGAACCACTTCAGCAGGGGCGAATCACCTCTTCGGAGGGGTAGCGCGACTCTTTCCGCGCGAGCCCGTCAGCTAACCCCGGAAGCGTGTTGAAAGAGAGGGTCGGACTTCATGGCTCGACACGAGCTCGTGCGCGTAATACGTGCGTGCGTCGCTGTTGCCGCAATGGCAGTCCTGCTCGTCCCCGCATCCGCAGACGCTCGCACGCATTACGCGAAGCGCACGCTCCACGTGGGGTCGCAGGGAAGCGACGTGAAGCTGTTCCAGAAGTACCTGAAGGAAGCCGGGTTCACCACCCGGCCGGACGGCGTCTTCGGCCGCGCCACCAAGCGCGTGGTCGTGCGGTTCGAGCGGGCGGTCGGCCGCCGCGCCGACGGCAAGGCCACGCCGAGCGATCAGCGTCTGGCACGCAAGGCAGCGATCAACGGTCTCGACGTGATGGGGCAGGGCAGCGGCGGCCAGGGCTACGACGCCGCCACCAGCAACCCGACGGAGAAGGCCACGATGGCGTCCGACGGACGCACTGCGATCGCGCCGGACAGCGCTCCACAGGAGGTCAAGGATGTGATCGCGGCCGCCAACGAGATCACCAACAAGCCGTACAAGTACGGCGGCGGCCACGGCAGCTGGCAGGACTCGGGCTACGACTGCTCCGGCTCGGTCAGCTACGCGCTGCACGGCGGCGGACTGCTCGACAAGCCGCTCGACTCGACCGGCTTCGAGAGCTGGGGCTCCGCCGGCAAGGGCCAGTGGATCACCGTGTACGCGAACTCCGGTCACGCATACGCCGTCATCGCGGGCCTGCGCTTCGACACGTCGGGCGACAGCCAGGGCACCGGTCCGCGCTGGCACACCGACATGCGGTCGGGCAGCGGCTACGTAGTGCGACACCCAGACAGCCTCTGAGCCAGGGCTAGCGCTTGGAAAAACGTTCCCTCGGCGACGGCGGGCCTGAGCTGCCCGTCGTCGGCATGGGGACGTGGCGCACGTTCGACATGCTCGGCGGCGCCTCACGCGACGTCGTCGACGCCGCACTCGACGCGGGCGTCGAGCTGCTCGACTCGTCGCCGATGTACGGCTCGGCCGAGGAGCTGCTGGGCGACGCGCTGAAGGGCCGCCGCGACGACGCGTTCGTGGCCACCAAGATCTGGACGCACTCGGCCGACGAGGGGCGCCACCAGGCCGAGCGCGCGCTGCGCTGGCTCGGCGGTCACATCGACCTCTACCAGGTGCACAACCTCGTGGCCTGGCGGGAGCAGCTCGCGCTGATCGAGGCGCTGCGCGACGAAGGACTAGTGCGCTACACCGGCGCGACGCACTACAGCCCGTCTGCGTTCAGCGAGCTCGCGGACGTGATGCGCACGGGTCGCGTCGATGCCGTGCAGATCCCGTACAACCCGCGCGAGCGCGCGGTCGAGCGGCAGATCCTTCCGCTCGCCGCCGACATGGGAATCGGTGTGGTGGTCATGCGGCCGTTCGGCGAGGGTGGCCTGCTGTGGGACGCGCCCGGCCAGAGCGAGCTGGAGCCGCTGCGTGAGTTCGGCGTGGAGACCTGGCCCCAGGCGCTGCTCAAGTGGATCTTCAGCGATGAGCGGGTGACGGTTGCGATCCCGGCGACGTCCAAGCCTGAGCGGATGCGTGAGAATGCTGCCGCTGGTGAGCCACCGTGGTTTGGACCTGAAGAGCGCGCGCTGGTCGAGCGGCTGGCAACGAGGTGATGCTTCAACACGTCAGCATCGAGGTCCGTCCGGCGGACGTCAGCGCGTGCGTTCGCTTCTACGAGCTGATCGGGTTTCGTGAGGTGGATCCGCCCGCGACATTGCGCGATCACGCGACGTGGGTTGCACGTGGGGACACACAGGTGCACCTGATGCACGTCGACGAGCCGGTCGTTCCGCCAAGCGCGCATCACGCCGTGCTGGTCGACGACTACGACGGCACGGTCGCAGCGCTGCGCGAGGCCGGCTTCGATCCCGACCCGCGCACCGAGCACTGGGGCTGTGCTCGCTCGTTGGTACGCAATCCGGCAGGCCATCGTGTCGAGCTCATGGCATGCGCACCGCCGTGATCGGCCACCTCGAGTGGGTGGAGTTCATGCCAGTCGAGGCTGTGCCACTCCCCGGGGAGATTCTCGAGACCGAGTCGAGCTTCAGCGAGCCGGCGGGCGGGGGAGCGGTGGCTGCCGTACAGCTCGCGCGGCTCGCGGGCGACTGCACGTTCTTCACCGCGGTCGGCGACGACGACAACGGCGATCGCGTCAAACGGAGGCTGGGCCGGCTGGGCGTGCGGGTGGAGGCGGTGCAGCGCGCGCACAAGCCCACGCGCCGTGCATTCGTGTACCTGGACGCGAACGGCGAGCGCACGATCACGACGCTCGGCGAGCGCATCCATCCCGTGCGCGCCGACGACCTTCCGTGGGACGAGCTCGAGGACGTCGACGCGATCTACTTCGTCGCGGGCGACACGGGGGCGCTCGAGGCTGCTCGCGCGGCGCGTGCGCTCGTCTCCACCTCCCGCATCGGCGATTTGCTCGCGCGTGCGCACGTGCAGCTCGACGCGGTCGTCGGCTCGTCGCGCGATGCGCGCGAGGCGCACGAGGCGCAGCAGCCGATCGATCCGACGCCGCATCTGGTGGTCGCGACCGCGGGTGCTGAGGGCGGCAACTGGACCGCGGCGGAAGGACGCAGCGGCCACTGGTCGGCGGTGGCGCTGCCCGGCCCGCGCGGTGATGCGTACGGCGCCGGCGACAGCTTCGCCGCGGGCCTGGCGTTCGCGCTCGGCAGCGGACTCGAAACCGAGGCGGCGCTGCACCTCGCAGCGCGCTGCGGCGCGACGTGCATGACAGGTCGCGGACCGTACGAGAGGCAACTCGCGCGCGCAGATCTCTAAGGTCCCGCGCGCGAATTTGCGTGGCCGTGCAGAAATCGCGTGATGCGGGTAAGCACCGAGGATCACGGCGAGAACGAAACCAAGAGGAGACTTGACCTGTGGCTGACGAAACGCCGGCGAGGGACGCAAAGCTCGTCCAGTACCTGAACGAGGCGTACGGCAAGGAGAAGCAGCTCGAGACGGCGCTGCAGGCGCACATCACGATGACGACGCGCGCGCCGTACAAGAAGCGCCTCCAGCAGCACCTGCGCGAGACGAAGGATCACGCGAAGCAGCTCGAGCGACGCATCAAGAAGCTTGGTGGCACGCCGGACGCGCTCGGCAACATCCCGGGCCCCGAGGCGGTGACGGCGACGGTCGCGAATGTCGCCGGTCGCGCGGTGGCCGCGGCGCAGGGCCCGCTCCACGCGCTGCGCGGCACGGGCGAGGCCGAGAAGATGCTGAAGAACGCGAAGGACGAGTACCACGAGGAGGCCGAGGAGATCGCGAACTACACCGCGATCGAGGCGCTCGCGACTGCCGTCGGCGACAAGGAGACCGCGAAGCTCGCGAAGTCGATCCGTCGCGACGAGGAGCGCATGGCGAAGTTCCTCGAGAAGCAGATCCCGACGCTCGTGAAGGCGGTCGCGCAGGAGGAGATCCCCGCGCGCGAGCGCCGCACGGCATCGTCGTCGCGCCGGCGCAGCACGTCGTCGCGCCGGTCGTCGTCGTCGCGCAGCAGCTCGTCGCGGAGCGGCGGCTCAACGCGCAGCGGCGGCTCGTCGCGGAGCGGCGGCTCGTCGCGCAGCGGCGGCTCGTCCTCGCGCAGCCGGAGCTCGAGCTCGGGTTCCTCGTCGCGCAGCCGTTCCGGCGGCTCGTCGTCGCGTAGCAGCGGCTCGCGCAGCAGCAGCTCGGGCGGGCGTTCGTCGTCGTCGCGCAGCAGCGGCTCGTCGCGCAGCCGTTCCGGCGGTTCGTCGTCGTCGCGCAGCTCGAGCTCGCGGAGCAGCGGCTCGTCGTCGCGCGGGCGCAGCTCCGGCTCGTGTTCGCGACGTTCGAGCGGTGGCAGCAGCAGCTGACACTCGCGCAAATCGCACCGTAGGAGAGGGGCGCCGGGTGGCGCCCCTCTTCATTTCAGCAGTCGCGCGCCCAGCGGGTGCTCGCCGTCGCGATCGACGCGGTACGCCTGCGAGCCCTCACGCGACGTGACCACCTCGCTCAGCTCGGTGCCGGTGAAGTGCAGCGCCACCTGGTCGTCCGCCGCATGTCCCGGCGGCAATCCCTCCCACACGGCACGCCGGTAGACGGGCCGGCGCCGCTCCTCGCCGTCGTAGTGCGGGCACGCGCTGCCGGGAAGGAAGCCGAGGCCGTCGTGCAGTGGCGCGAGCGCCGGCCCGAACGAGTCGCTGATCGACGCCTCGAACCAGCACAGCATTCCTGCGCTCGAACCGCCGAGCACGATGCCCGCGTCCCACGCTTCGCGCAGCGCGCGGTCGACGCCGTGCAGCCGCCAGATCGCGAGCATGTTCGCGGTGTTGCCGCCGCTCACCCAGATCGCGTCCTGGGCCAGAAGCTGATCGCGCGGGTCGGCATCGTCGCGGTGGAAGAGCTGGAGATCGGACGGTCGCGCCCCGCGGCGCAGCATCGCGCGGTAGAACGCCGCCACGAACAGGTCGTTGTCGCCGGTCGCCGTAGGAATGATGCATACGCGCGGCGTGTCCGCGCCCGTGAGCGCGAGGAAGTGGTCGACCAGCACGCTGTCGCCGGCCGGGGTAGGGCCTCCGCCGCCGAACGCCAGGATCTGCCCGTTCATCGAGCCCGGCGCCTCAGCCCATTGACCGCACTCGCACGGCGCGGATAGAACACGACGTGGACGAAAGGAGGCGTAGATGACGCGCTACTACGTCGATTGCCGGGAGATGCCAAGCGAGACGAACTGCGATCTCGCGATGGCCGGGAGCGAGAAACATCTCGTGGAGGCCGCGGCGATGCATGCGGTGACCGCGCACCAGCACGAGGACACGCCCGAACTGCGCGAACAGATCCGCGCGTCGATGAAGGAGGAGGTACCGGGAGCGCTCGCCTAGCCGGTCTGACCGCTCGTCGCACGTCACGTTCGTCCCGCATCGCGATGCGGGACGATATGAAACGTGGTGATGCGACTCGGGAACAGGGCAGAGCGCGGCGCCCTCGAGGCGGGCCAGCGCACTTTCATCCGGCGCGGCCGCCCCGGGGACGCCGACGAGTTCACCGAGCTCATGCGCCAGAGCCGCGAGCACCACCGGCCCTGGTCGTTCCCGCCGACGCGCAACGAGGAGTTCCTCGCGCTGATCGAGCGCGCGCGCGCCGACGACTTCGAGCTGTTCCTGCTGTGCAAGCGCGGCGACGGCGCGATCCTCGGCTTCCTCAACCTCAGCCAGATCTTTCGCGGTCCGTTCCTGAACGCGTACCTGGGCTATGCGGTCGGGGGCCCGTACGCCGGCCGACGCTACATGACCGAGGGCATCCAGCTGGTGCTCGGCCACGCGTTCGGCGCGCTCGGCCTTCACCGGATCGAGGCGAACATCCAGCCGGGCAACGAGCGCTCGATCGCACTCGCGAAGGGCGCCGGCTTCCGCCTGGAGGGCTTTTCACCGCGCTACCTGAAGATCGACGGCAAATGGCGCGACCACGAGCGCTGGGCCATCCTTGCGGAGGAATGGAAGAACGGCGGGAAGGAATAGGGAAAGCAGAAAGCAGAAAGCGGGGGTGGCGGTCCGCTTTCCGCTTTCCCGTTTCCGCTTTCCCGCCGAAAAAGAGAGAGGCTCCGCGGGGGAGCGGAGCCTCATCTCAAGTGCATAGGAACGACCCGACTCCCGCTGGCGCAATGCCGGGGACGGTTGGACGGCCGTCCCGGGAAGTCCTGTCTGCATGGAACATCGGCAGATATTCCCGGGGCCTTTAGCCTCAAACGTGTGCTAACGCGCCAGGTCGGCTATTGCGCGTCCGCCACTGTGCGCAGGCGCTTGAGCGCCCGCCGGATCAGGCGCGACACGTGCATCTGCGAGACCCCGATGCGCTCAGCGATCTCGAGCTGCGTGAGGTCCTCCTCGAAGCGCAGCCTCAGCACGAGCCGATCGCGGGGCGGCAGCGCGCGCAGCGTCGGGCCGATCGCGCTCGTGTACTCGATCACCTCGAAGCGCTCGTCGATCGCGCCGACGGTGTCCGCATAGGTGTCGCCGGCGTCCTCGTCACTCGTGCGCGGCGTGTCGAGCGAGACCGCGTCGTAGGCGATCGCCGCCTCGAGCGCCTCGAGCACGTGCTCGAGGTCGAGACCGGTCTCTTCCGAGAGCTCGCCGGCGGTGGGTGACCGGCCGAGCGTGCGCGACAGTCGCCCGATCGCCTGGTTCACCGTCATCACGCGCTCCTGCATGCCGCGCGGCACGTGCACCGCCCAGCCGGAGTCGCGGAAGTAGCGCTTGAGCTCGCCGAGGATCGTGGGGACGGCATAGCTGGAGAAGGCGGTGCCACGCTCCGGGTCGAAGCGGTCGACCGCCTTGACGAGCCCGATTGCCGCCACCTGCACGAGGTCGTCGAGCGGCTCGTTGCCGCGCTGATAACGCCTCGCGAGCTGGCGTGCCAGCGGCAGGAATCGCGAGACGAGCTCGTCGCGTGCAGCGACTTCGCCCTCCTCGTGGTAGCGCCTCAGCAGGCGCCGGTCCTCCCTCGCGCGCTCGCCCGGGGACTCCGCGGATGGGTTCGCGGTGTCGGCTACCGGGTCGGTGTTGGAAAGGTCCGCCGTCATCGTGCCAACGGAGCCGCTTTTTTCGATCCGGCTTCCGGCCTGGGCAGAGGCTGGAACCCGTCTCCGGCTGCGAGTCGGAGGTGGAAAACGCACGCGTACCGCGCGCCTCACCGCGAACGAGGGTACCAAGGGATCTGCCATCCGGAAGCCCCATGTCCGCGTGGCGCCGAATGACTATCTGCTCTGGCCGTCCGTGGGTTCGAGGTGCCAGCCGATGCGACGGCGCATATACACGAGCGGCTCGCCGGACTGGACGAGACCGCTCGTCACGTCGCCCACGAGCAGCGAGTGGTCGTACAGCTCGAACAGTGCACTGCGACGGCAGCGGAGGTACGAGAGGGCACCCTCGATTCGCGGGACGTTCTCGTCCCATTCCCAGGCGACGCCCGCGAACTTGTCGTCGCCGAGCCCGGCGAAGACGGTCGCGAGCTCACGTTGGCCGGCGGCGAGGATGTGGACGCCGAACGCGTCGCCCTCGGTCAGTGCCGAGTGACAGCGCGAGGTGTGCGCCACGGACACCAGCGCCGACGGCGGGTTGGCGCTGAACGACGACACCGACGTCGCGACGAGGCCGCACGGGTGGCCGTCACTGCGACGCGCCGTGATCACGGCGATTCCCGAGGCGAGGCAGGCCATGGCCTCGCGAAAGGTCTGCACGACGCCGTCGTCCACGCGGCCATCCTAGGAAATGGCGAGGTCGCATCCGCGCGATACGCGGGACGGCGAGATGCCGACGCGACCGAAGCCAGTTCCTCGTTGCTAGAACGGGGTGCGGACCGCCACGAGATACGCACACATCGCGAGCGTCGCCGGGACGAGACGTTTGTCGCGAGCCAGCGGCGCGAGCGGCAGCAGCCACACGACGTACCACGGCATCAGCCACGCCGAGCACACGATCAGCGCGAGCGTCGCCCAGCCGGCGCCGCTGATCCAGTCGCCGCCGTGCCATGTCCGCCAGAGAGTCCACAGCACGACGACGGCGAGCGCGACCAGCGCGACCGCGCGGATCGCCGGCGTGATGCCGCCGCTGCCGAGCAGGACGCCGATCTGGTTGGGCACACTCGTGCGCGCGACCATCTGCTGCTGGTCGCGATTCGTCTGGAGGAAGCCGGTCACCCCGGGGCCGAAGACCGCGAACGCGACCACCGCCAGCGCGAGCGCTGCGAGCGCGACGCCTGTGACCACGCGGCGGCGCTCGCGCGTCCCGAGGATCGCGTACGGGACGACGACGCTCGCCGATGCCTTGAGCGCCACGGCGAACGCGAGCAGGGCGCCGCTGCTCTCCTCGCGCCGCGTCAGCAGCAGCCACACGCCGGCCATGACGGCCACCGTCGCGAGCAGGTCGTTGTGCCCGCCGCCGATCGCCCAGACGAGCAGCAGCGGGTTGAGGCCGAAGAACGCGGCGGCACGCAGCCGGTCGGCGCCCACGCGGCGCGCGCACGACGCCACGAGCGCGACCACGCCGAGGCTGGCGGCGGCACATGCTGCCTTCATCGCCCAGAACGCGCCGGCGAGCCCGAGCGGCGTGGTCAGGTAGCTGAGCTCCGTGAACGCGGGCCCGTACGGGCTCGGCATCTCGGTACGCCAGCGGAAGTACGCGAACGCCGGGTCACTCGGGTCCGCGAGCGAACCGTGCGCGTAGGGGTCGAGGCCGTGCAGCGCTCCGAGCCGCGCCCAGTCGATGTAGCCGAATACGTCGCTCGAGAGCAGCGGTGGCGCGAGCAGGAACGCCACGTGCAGGACGACGATTGCGGAGATGGTCAGGCGCGTGTCGAGCGGCGCCACCAGCGCTACCAGGTAACACGTGCACATCGCGAGGAACAGCGCCGCGAACGCGCTGTCGGTGAGGCCGGAGCCGATGCCCGGCAGCGGGCCCGCCATCCACCCGGGCAGCCCGTGCCAGCTCGCAGGGATCAGGCCGGACGGTGCCGCGGCCGCGCGCAGGCAGAGCAGGACCCCGGTGGCCACGAGCCCCGCGAGCGCGAGTCCGCCCGGAGCGCGCGCGATCGATCGAGGGAGCGCGATTCGAGCTGCCGACGGAGCTGCCATCGCTCCGTCATACCCCGCTCAGATCAGGCCCTCCTTATGCAGCCACGCCTCGGTCCTCCGGAAGCCCTCTTCCATGTCCACCTGCGGCGCGAAGCGGAGCACCCGGCGCGCCTTCTCGATCGAGTAGGTGCCGCGGCGCGCGAGGTACGCGACCGAGTTCGCGCTCATCTCGTTCTCCTGCCGCCGCAGCCGGGCGACGACATCGACGCAGCGCGCGATCGAGGTGAGCGCGCCGCGCGGCAGCGTGCGCGGGCCATTCCTGCCGAGCATCGCGAAGTAGCGCCCGAAGAACTCCTCGTTCGGGATGCCGACGCCGTCGGTGAGCACGAAGACCTCGCCCGCGGCCGCGTCGACAGCCGCCGCGAGAGCGATGCCGTGTACCAGGTTGTCGACATAGACGGGGCTGAAGATTCCCCCGCGCGGGACCATGAAGACGCCCTGCTTGATCATCTCGACCGGCAGGATCGTCCACGGGCGCGAGCGCGGGCCCCAGACGTCGCCCGGGCGGATCACGGTGCACTCGAGCTCGCCGGCGGCGTGCGCCTGGAGCACGACCTGCTCGCTCGCCACCTTGGTATCCACGTACGGCGCGCCGTTCGCGCGCACGGGATGTCGTTCGTCGACGCCGTCCGGGAACGTCCACGAGAACGCGAGCACCGACGACAGCTGCAGGAAGCGCCGCGCGCCGCCGCGCACCGCGGCGTCGAGCGCGTGCCGCGTTCCCATCACGTTCACGCGCCACACGGCGTCGGGGTCGCCGCCGAGCGTGAGCACCGCGGCCGTGTGGATGAAGAGATCGCAGTCCGCGGCGTGCGCCTGCCACGCGCCCGCCTCGCTGACGTCGCCCGCCACCACGTCGCGTTCCGGCTCCGCCCGCACGTCGACCCCGCGCACCTCCGCGCCGCGCTCGCGGTAGTGGTCGGCCAGCCGCTGCCCGATGAAGCCGAGCGCGCCGGTGATGAACACGCGCCGCGGCTCAGCCAAGCGACTGCTCGTATGCCGCGCGCGACGCCGGGTCGACGCTGCCGTAGAGATCGTCGATGCCGATCGCGCGGCCGAACAGCCGCCGCCCGCGGATGGGCAGCGCCTGGTAGGTGCGCAGGAGCGGTCCGAGCGATCGCGGCACGAACAGCTCGTCACGCGGGCGCTCGATCGCGTCGGCCACCGCAGCCGCCACCTCGGCCGGGCTGATCATCTTCGACCCGCGCGCGGGGCGCGTGCCCACGGCCAGGTCGGTGTCGACCACTCCGGGATAGACGCCGGTCACCGATATGCCGGCGGCGCGCAGCTCCTCGCGCATCGCGTCGGTGAGCCCGCGTGCGGCGTGCTTGCTTGCCGAGTAGACCGCCAGCGCGGGCGGCGCGATCCACGCCGACGACGAGATCAGGTTCACAACGTGGCCGCCGCGCTGCAGCCGTGGTGACGCCAGCTGCATCCCGTGCATCACGCCCTTCACGTTCACGTCGATGACCTTCGAGGCCGCGCCGGCGCGCGCCTCGGCGAGCGGTCCGACGATCATGATCCCGGCGTTGTTCACGAGCACGTCGAGGCGGCCGTGGTCGCGTACGACGCGGTCGAGGAAGCGCTCGAACGAGTCGCGGTCGGTCACGTCCAGCTCGGGCAGGTCACCGATCGCGACGGTCGCGCCGCGCCGCTCCAGCTCGTCCGCGGTGGCCCGCCCGATCCCGCGCGCGCCGCCCGTGATGGCCACGACCTTGCCCACGCGCGGGACTCTAAGCCAGGTCGCCGATCGCCTGGATCACGAGGTCGGGCTCGATGCCCAGCACCCAGCTGGGATCGCGCCCGCGCGCGTCGGCGGCGAGCCCGTAGATAGCGGGCGCGGGCTTGTAACGCTCGACCAGGTCGGCGGCGAGGAGGTGGTCGAAATGCTCGGATAGGCCGGCGTTATCCACCATGGCGGTGATCCCCTCGAGCGTCCAACGCGTCGAAGGCGATCCCGTCGACGTCCATGGCCGGACCCCTACCCGGTTTCCACCTTACGGACGACTCCGGCCCCGTTTCTCATCCTCAGGGGGGACCCCCAAGATCGTCACTTCAGCCGATTACACGCCAGCGCCCGCGCGGGAGTATTCCCCCAGTCATGGACGCAACGACGACACGCACCTCGTCACAGGCGACAGTCCGGCGCACCCCCCAGCCGGACAGCAGCCGTCCCCCGGTGGTTCCCCGCCACCGCAGGACCGCATCCCCAGGCGAATGGACCGTGCGTTCGGCGGCATACAGCGGCCTACCCCATAGCGACGACCCCCAACGTCGCGACTGACTCAGGTCTGACCCCCAGCGGCGGCGGCGCGCGCACCCCCAAG
>JAICJV010000131.1 GCA_025928265.1 Thermoleophilaceae bacterium | reverse complement strand
GCGCGGTGCAACGGATCGCTCAGACGCCGATGACGCGCTTCAGGAGCTCGGCCGAACCGTTCTTGTTGAGCGGCTCGTTGAGGTTGCCGCACTTGGGCGACTGCACGCACGACGGGCAGCCCTCCTTGCACGGGCACTCGGAGATCAGCCGGAGCGCGTCGTCGCAGATCCGCTCGAACGCGCTGTAGCCGAGGCGCGTGATCCCGACGCCGCCGGGGTGGCCGTCGTAGATGAAGATCGTCGGCCGCCCGGTCTGGTGGTGGTAGGCGGTCGAGAGGCCGCCGATGTCCCAGCGGTCCACCATCGCGATCAGCGGCAGCACGGCGATCTGCGAGTGCTCGGCCGCGTGCAATGACCCCTGGAGCACGTCGAGTGGAAACTCGGCCTTGAGGAGCGAATCGGGCAGCACGTACCAGAGCGCCTGGGTCACGAAGCGCTGCTCGGGCAGATCGACGGGCAGCAGGTCGAGCACCTCGTGGTCGGACACGCGCTTCTTCTGGAACGCGACCACCTGCTCGGTCACATCGACGATCCCGAAGTTGAGCTCCACGCCCGTCTCGAGGATCCGCTGCGCGCGCACCTCCTCGATGAACGTCTCGGTCTCGGTCTTCGGCTGCGTGTACCAGTCGCCGTCGAAGCGGCGCACGAGCGCGCGGCGGCTGCGCAGGTCGAGCTCGTCGACCTCGTACGAGTTGCCCAGGTGCAGGTACACGGCGCCGGGGTGGACCGTGTTGAACGCGCGGCCGGCCTCCACACTGCCGATCACCTCGCCCGCGCGCTCGTCGATGACCGCGTAGGAGTCGGTCGACGCGCTGCGCAGCGCGATCCGGCCGGCCGGGAACTCGTCGCCGCGCGGGTAGAACGCTCCACCGCGCTCGCGCAGCGCGCCCGCGCGCACGAGCCGCTCCGCGTAGCCGCGCCAGCGCGGGCCGAGGATCTCCGCGTCCTCGTCGGTCAGCGGCAGCTCGTACGCCGCGGCCGCGAGGTGCGCGAGGTGGATGTCCTCGGACTCGTGGTCGAGGATCGCGGCCTCCACCGGCCGGTCGAGGAACTCGTCGGGGTGGCGGCAGAAGAACTGGTCGAGCGCGTCGTCGCCCGCGATGTACATGGCGAGGCCGGTGCGGCGGCGGCCGGCACGGCCCCACATCTGCTTGAGCGACGCCACCGTCCCGGGGAAGGTGACCACGATCGCCGCGTCCAGCTCGCCCACGTCGATGCCCAGCTCGAGCGCGCTGGTGGCGCACACCGCCATCAGTTCGCCCTCGGCCAGCCGCCGCTCGATGTCGCGCCGCTGCTGCGGCGTATAGCCCGCGCGATACGGCGCGATCAGCTCGGCCAGGTCGCCGCGGCCGGCGTCCTCGAGGCGCAGCTTCGTGAACTTCTGGATCAGCTCCACGCCGCGGCGCGACTTCAGGAAGCAGATCGTGCGCACGCCGTCCTCGACGAGCCGCGCGAGCACGCCGGCGGCCTCGGAGAGCGACGAGGTCCGCGCGCCCGTGTTCTCGTCGAGCAGCGGCGGGTTCCACATGGCGATCTGCCGTTCGGCGTGCGGGGCGCCGTCGCGATCGACCAGGCGGAAGTCGGTGCCGGTGAGTTCCTCGGCCAGCTCGACCGGGTTCGCGATCGTCGCGCTCGTGAGCACGAAGCGCGGCTCGGTGCCATACGCGCGCGCGAGCCGCCGCAGCCGCCGCAGGACGTTGGCCACGTGCGAGCCGAACACGCCGCGGTACACGTGCGCCTCGTCCACGACGATCCAGGCGAGGTTCGCCAGCACGTCGCCCCACTGGCGGTGGTGGGGCATGATCCCCACGTTGAGCATGTCCGGATTCGTGAGGATCAGGTTGGACGACGCCCGGACCGCGCGCCGCTCCTCGCGCGGCGTGTCGCCGTCGTAGATCGCGGGCCGCAGGAAGCGCGCGCGCATCGCGTGGAGCTTGCGGGCCTGGTCCTGCGCGAGCGCCTTCGTCGGGTAGATGTAGATCGCCCGCGCGCGGCGGTCACGCGCCAGCGTGTCGAGCACGGGCATGTTGAACGCGAGCGACTTCCCCGACGCCGTGCCGGTGGTGACGATCGTGTGGCCCTCGCGCGCCGATGCGAGCGCCTCTGCCTGGTGCGAGAAGACCTCGTCGATGCCGACCCGCTGAAGCGCCTGGAGCAGCGCCGGATGAAGGTCTGCGGGCAGCGGGCTGCGCTCGGCGGGTTGCGCGCCATAGCGCGCCTGAGCGACCAGCTGCTCCTCGCTCGCCTCTGCCAGCAGGCCGTGCCAGGGATCGGTGGTGCGCGTCGTGGCCATTGCGCACCCATGCTGGCAGGCTCCTTGTCGTGGTAGCCGTACCTCGGCGGGTGTGGGGTCACGCTAGCGTGGGTCCGCGATGGCTACCCCCTACGCGATAGAGACGCAGGACCTGCGCAAGCACTTCGGCGACGTGCACGCCGTCGACGGTGTCGACCTGCGCGTTCCGCAGGGCACGATCCTGGGATTGCTGGGTCCGAACGGCGCCGGCAAGACCACCACCGTCCGCATCCTCACGACGCTGCTCGAGCCCGATGCGGGGTCCGCGCGCGTGGCCGGGCTCGACGTGGTGCACGACCAGGACGCGCTGCGCTCGCAGATCGGACTCGCCGGCCAGTACGCGGCCGTCGACGAGAACCTGAAGGGGCGCGAGAACCTGGAGATGGTCGGCCGCCTCTACCACCTGGGCGGCGACGTGGCCCGCAGGCGCGCGGGCGAGCTGCTCGCGCAGTTCGACCTGCTCGACGCGCAGGATCGCCTTGTGCGCACCTATTCAGGTGGCATGCGACGGCGCCTGGACCTGGCCGCGGCACTGGTGGCGCGGCCGCCGGTGCTGTTCCTCGACGAGCCCACGACCGGCCTCGACCCGCGCAGCCGCCTGTCGCTGTGGGAGACGATCGAGGAGGCCGTCGCCGGCGGCACCACGGTGCTCCTGACCACGCAGTACCTCGACGAGGCCGATCGCCTGGCGGACTCGATCGCCGTGATCGACCACGGCCGCGTGATCGCCGAGGGAACCTCCGACGACCTCAAGGGCCGCGTGGGCGGCGACCGCCTCGAGCTGACGCTCGAGGACTCGTCGCAGTGCGCGGAGTCGATCGAGGTGCTGGCGCCGATGGCGGACGAGCGGCCGACCACGCACGACGGCGTGGTCATAGTGCCGTTGCGGCACAAGCGCGGTTCGATTGCCGAGGCCGTGCGCAGGCTCGACCAGCGCGGTGTGGCGATCGAGGACATCGCACTCCGCAGGCCGACGCTCGACGACGTCTTCCTCAACCTGACCGGCCACGTGGCGGAGGATCAAGACGAGGAAGAGGAGAAGGAGAAGGAAGAGGTGGCCGCATGAGCGGGCTCGGCTACGTCGTCTCGGATACCGCGGTGATCGCGTGGCGCAACCTGCTGCGGATCCCGCGCCAGCCCGACCTGCTGGTGTCATTCACGATCCAGCCGATCATGTTCCTGCTTCTGTTCGCGTACGTCTTCGGCGGCGCGATCAACACGCCGGGCATGGACTACAAGGACTTCCTCGTGCCGGGCATCGTTGCCCAGTCGATGACGTTCGGCGGCTTCGTCACCGCGCTCGGGCTGTCCGACGATCTGCGCAAGGGCCTGATCGACCGCTTCCGCTCGCTGCCGATGGCGCGCAGCGCGGTGCTCGCCGGCCGCACACTCGCCGACGTGGCCACCAACATGGTCCAGCTCGTGCTGCTCGTGGGCGTCGGCCTGATCATCGGCTTCAGCTTCCACACGAGCGCGCCCAAGGTGATCGCGGGCATCCTGCTGATGCTGCTGTTCGGCTACGCGTTCTCGTGGGTGTTCGCGTTCGTGGCGCTGCACTCGTCGTCGGCGGAGTCGGCGCAGGCGCTCGGCTTCATAGTGATCTTCCCGATCACGTTCGCGTCCTCGGCGTTCGTCCCGACGGGCTCGATGCCGGACTGGCTGAAGGCGTTCGCGGAGAACAACCCGTTCACGACGGTGGTCGACGCGCTCAGATCGCTGTGGCTCGGAACGCCCGCGGGCAACGACGTGTGGGGCGCTGCGGCGTGGTCGGTCGGGATCGCGGTGCTGTTCGCCGTGCTGTCGGTGCGGGGTTATCGCCGCGCCGTCGCCAAGTGAACGGAGGGAAATGTTCGGTCCCGGCGGCCTGCCGTACGAAGGATGAGGTCCAGCATCACCGGAACCTCCATTTCCCATTGGCTCAAGGTGATGCACACGTTCCGCGGCGGCTCCGTCGGCGATCCGCACCGGTTCGGGACTGACGGCGGACCGACGATGCGCCCGGCGTACGAGCCCGGTGACCTCGCTCTGATCTACCTCGCGGGCACATATCGCTGCCCTGCGGTCGTGGAGATCACGGACGAGGCGTCGTTCGACGCGTCGCGCGAGCGCTGGGGCTGGCGGACGCCGGTCCGCACGCTCGCGCAGGTGCCGATCGAGGATGCGCCGACGCTGGAGGAGATCG